>CAVJKE010000264.1:0-2896 GCA_963649695.1 bacterium | reverse complement strand
ACGACCATCGAGGATGTCGACGAATTCATCAAGAAGGTCGGCTTCCCGGTTCTCGTAAGGCCGTCCTACGTCCTTTCCGGCGCCGCGATGAACGTCTGCCACGACGAAGAGAAGCTCCGTCACTTCCTGAGCCTCGCCGCCGAGGTCTCACAGGAGCATCCTGTCGTCATCAGCAAATTCTACACGAGATGCAAGGAGATCGAGTTCGACGCCGTCGCCGACGGTGGAGAGATCCTCGCCTATGCGATTTCGGAGCACATTGAATATGCCGGCGTGCATTCCGGTGATGCCACCATCCAGTTCCCTCCGCAGAAACTCTATGTGGAGACCGTCCGCAGGATCAAGAAGATCGCCCGCTCGATAGCCGGCGCGCTGAACATCTCCGGACCGTTCAACATCCAGTTCCTCGCCAAGGAGAACGCCATCAAGGTCATCGAGTGCAACCTCCGCGCTTCGAGAAGCTTCCCGTTCGTGTCCAAGGTCCTCAAGATCGATTTCATCAAACTGGCCACCAAGGTCATGCTCGGACTTCATCCTGAAGCGCCTCAGAAGAGCGCCTTCGACCTTGACTATGTCGGTGTCAAGTCTTCGCAGTTCTCGTTCGCAAGACTGGAGGAGGCCGACCCTATGCTTGGCGTGGACATGTCTTCAACCGGTGAGGTGGGCTGTCTGGGCGACGACCTGAACGAGGCCCTTCTCAAGTCCGTCCTTTCGGTAGGGCAGAGGATTCCGCAGAAGAGGATCCTTCTCTCGACCGGCGACCCTCTCCAGAAGGCCGACATGCTGCAGGCCTGCCGTCTGCTTGTCGACAAGGGCTACGAACTTTACGCCACCGGAGGCACCTACAAGTATCTCGTCGAGAACAGCGTGCCTGCGACGAAGGTTCTCTGGCCGAGCGAATGCGAGAACCCTATCTACAAGGGACGCTTCAAGCCGGCTCTGGAAATGATTCAGAACAAAGAGGTTGACATGGTGATCAACATCCCTAAGAACTTCTCGGAGCTCGAGCTTTCCAACGGCTACAAGATCCGCCGCGCCGCGATCGACTTCAATGTCACGCTCTTCACCAACGCGCGTCTGGCCGTGGCCTTCATCCGCTCCTTCTGCTCGACCTCGATCGACGACATCCAGATCAAGTCCTGGGACCAGTACTAGGATTGAATCTGACAAGAATATCATTAAAGAGGCGGCCGGGATTCCGGTCGCCTCTTTTGTCATATTCAGTAATTGAAAACCGCACGGACGTGCCGCGCGGCGTTTCTATTAATAGTCGTAGTACTTGGCGTCGCGCGGGGTAACCTTGTTCATGTTCTCGAGCAGCTGGTCGTTGGTCTTGTACTCGTCCATGATCTGGAGCATGAAGTTCATCGCCTCCACCGGATTCATGTCCGCAAGGATTTTGCGCAGGATCCAGATCCTGTTGGCAGCCTCGCGGCTGTAGAGGAGGTCGTCACGCCTCGTGCTTGAGAGAACCACGTTGACGGCAGGGAAGATTCGCCTGTTGGCGAGAGTCCTGTCGAGCTGGAGTTCCATGTTGCCTGTACCCTTGAATTCCTCGAAGATCACATCGTCCATCTTGGAGCCGGTCTCCGTGAGCGCCGTCGCCAGGATGGTCAGCGAACCGCCGCCCTCGATGTTTCTGGCCGCTCCGAAGAACCTCTTAGGCTTCTGAAGGGCGTTGGCGTCCACACCTCCGGTCAGCACCTTGCCGGAAGCCGGCTGCACCGTGTTGTAGGCGCGGGCGAGACGGGTGATCGAATCCAGAAGGATGACGACGTCGTGGCCGCACTCTACAAGCCTGCGGGCTTTCTCCAGCACCATGTTCGCCACCTTCACGTGTCTTTCGGCCGGTTCGTCGAAAGTCGAGGCCACAACCTCGGCCTTCACGCTGCGGCTCATGTCGGTCACCTCCTCAGGACGCTCGTCGATCAGAAGCACGATCTCGTAGACCTCCGGATGGTTGTCGGCGATGGCGTTGGCTATGGACTTCAGAAGCATCGTCTTACCGGTTTTCGGCTGGGACACGATGAGTCCTCGCTGACCCTTTCCGATCGGGGTGAACATGTCCACGATCCTGCAGGAAGGGTCGCTGCCGTGGCCGTGGCCGAGCAGGTTGAACTTCTCGTCAGGGAAGAGAGGGGTGAGGAAATCGAACGGCACGCGGTCGCGGATGTAGTCCGGAGTACGTCCGTTGATGTAGTTGACCTTCACGAGTGGGAAGTACTTGTCTCCCTCCTTCGGTGGACGGATCTCGCCGGTCACCGTGTCGCCCGATTTGAGGGCGTTGTTCTTTATCTGGCTCTGGCTGACATAGATGTCGTCAGGGGAGTTAAGGTAATTGTAGTCCGATGAACGCAGGAAGCCGTAGCCGTCCGGCATGATCTCAAGGACTCCTGTGGCCTCCACCGTGCCTTCGAATTCCGGCACCTTCGGTTTCGGAGGCTGCTGGTTAGGCCTCTGGCCGTTCTGGAACTTAGGGTTGTTCTGTCTGCGGTTCTGCTGGTTCTGTATCTGAGTCTGGGTCTGGATCAGTTCGCTCATCGTTACGGCGTCGCCGCTGAGGTCGTCGAAAAGCTGATGGATGAACTCTTTGCCGTTGACCTTGGCCTCTTCCTTTGTCTCGGCCGGCTTCTCCGCGGAAGCCTCTTCAGTCTTCTGTTCCTGATTCTGTGCCTGCTCCGGAGCGTTCCCGTCAGTCGCTTTCACCTCTGCATCCTCTGCAGGCTGCTGGGCAGTCTCGCCTTGCTGGGCTGATTTAGGCTTGCGGCCGCGTTTTTTCTTCGCAGGCTCGTTACCTGCAGGAGTTCCCGCATTGTCCTGCACGGCAGGTTTCGCTTCCTCCTGATTCCGGTTCTTGCCTTGGTTCTGTTCCGCCTGGGCCTCACCGTTTTTCCGC
>CAVJKE010000263.1:0-2910 GCA_963649695.1 bacterium | reverse complement strand
GAAGGCCCTCCTGGGTGTGCGAAGCACATCCCTCCCCCGAGGGGAGGGATTTAGGGAAGGGGTAACGTAGAAGGCCCTCCGGGGTGTGCGAAGCACATCCCTCCCCCGAGGAAGGGGATTTAGGGGAAGGGTAACGTGGACAGATGCTTCATGGGCAATGCCCTTCGGACGTGAGATAAGGTTTTTCCATTGCACTCGGTTATAGCGATTTATAAGGTAGATATGAAGCGGTTACTTTTTGCGGTTTTGATGATGTGCGCGGCGCTTTGCGGAGCGGCGGCGCAGAATGCCATAAAGGTCGAAGCACCTGATGTCGTGGCGGTGGACGAACAGTTCAACGTCACGTTCATCATTGATGGCGAAAAGGCCCCGACGGACTTCCAATGGTCTGAAGGCGAGCATTTCCAGCTTGTGTGGGGACCGCAAAAAGGATCCAGCTCCAGCATCCAGATAATCAACGGTAAGAGGTCTTCGTCCTATCAGACGACCTACACCTACATCCTGATGCCGACCGGCACCGGCACTTTCCAGCTGCCGGCCGCCACGGCCAAGGTCTCCGGCGAGCAGGTCTCTTCACCTGCTGTCTCCATCCAGGTGGTGACCAACGGAGCCTCGTCCTCACGGCAGTCCTCCGGCCAGAACCAGTCTTCCGGATCATCGCAGAAACAGTCCGGCAACGAAGCTTCAGCCACCACCGGAGACATCTCTTCCAGCGACCTTTTCCTCAGGCTTTCGCTGAGCAGGTCCGAAGTGGTTGTCGGCGAGCCTGTCACGGCCACCCTCAAACTCTACAGCAGGGTCAACGTGGTCGGATTCGAGAATGCCAAGTTTCCTACCTACAATGGTTTCTGGAGTCAGGAGACCTTCTCTCCGACCAACATCGAGTTCAAGAGGGAAAGCCTTGACGACAAGATCTACAACACGGCCGTGCTGCGTTCCTATGTCCTTATCCCTCAGCGCTCCGGCACGATGACCATCGACCCTGCCGAACTTGTCTGCATGGTGAACATCAAGGCTGACAACCAGACCTCCCGCAGCATATTCGACAGCTTCTTCCAGGATGAATATGTCACTATCCGCAAGAGGGTTGTGACCCCGGCGGCGAAGATAAAGGTGGATCCGCTTCCGGCGGGCCAGCCAGCCAGTTTCGGCGGCGGTGTCGGCAGTTTCGGAATATCCGCCCGCCTCACGTCGGATGACATCAAGACCCACGACGCGGCTTCTCTTGTCATCACGGTCTCCGGTCGCGGCAACGTGGCCTTGCTCGAGGAGCCTAAGGTGAATTTTCCTCCTGATTTCGAGGTCTATGACACCAAGACCACCGAGAACACGAACAAGAGCAACGGCGGGATTTCCGGCAGCAAGACTTTCGAGTTTCCGTTCATCCCTCGCAGCCACGGTGATTTCACGATCGAGCCTGTCGAGTACTCCTACTATGATGTCAATTCCGGTAAGTACGTGACGCTCAAGACTGAACCTCTGCACATCAAAGTTGCCAAGGGTAAGGGCGGCGATTCTTCCGTCCCTTCTTCAGCGGCAGTGACGCCGGGTGTGGAAAGAAAGGATGTGAAGAGTCTTGGCGATGATGTACGCTACATATTCACAGGCGATCCGGGGCTGTCCACTTCCGGGAGGTTCTTCGTCGGTTCGGCTCTGTTCTGGGTGCTGCTCGCGCTGCTGATTCTTTGCGCCGGAGGGATCTATGCCGCCGCCCGGAAGATCGCGGCGATGCGCGCGGATGTCGCCGGGGCGAAGAACAGACGGGCGACCAAGATGGCGCGCAAGAGGCTCTCGCTGGCCGGTGAATATCTTGACAAGAATCTGTACACCGCCTTCTATGAGGAGCTTCACAAGGCTCTGATAGGTTTCGTTTCCGACAAATTGACTATGGATATGTCCGAGATGAGTAAGGATAACATTGTCTCCGCCCTCGTGGAAGGCGGAGCGGGGGAGAATGTCGCCAAAGAGTTCACTGATCTGCTTGATGCCTGCGAGTTCGCCCGTTATTCTCCTGACGGAGGCGACGCCGCGATGCGTTCGCATTACGATGCGGCTCTCGATGTGATCACAAGAGTGGATTCCAGCCTCAAGACCAATGGCAGGTCGGCAAGGAAGGCGGCCACGGTCATCGCCGCTATCCTCTGTCTTGGATCCGCCACCAGTCTGCAGGCCCAGAATCTGGATTCTTTGTGGACGGCCGGTGTCGAGGCCTATGCCGATGGCAGATTCTCCGACGCATCCACAGCCTGGACATCGATAACTGATGCCGGATATTCCTCAGCCAGACTTTATTACAATCTCGGCGACGCCTGGTTCAAGCAGGGTGATTTCGCCAGGAGCATCCTTAACTACGAGAGAGCGCTCAAACTTGAGCCGTCATATTCAGAGGCCCGCTACAACCTTGAGTTCGTCAATGGTTTCGTGCAGGACAAGATCGAGCCGGTGCCGGAGTTCATCCTGAAGAGCCTCGCCCGCAAGGTGTGCTACCAGATGAGTTCCAACACCTGGGTGACGTTGTTCTTCGTCTTTTTCGCTCTGACTCTGGCTATGGTCCTGCTCTTCCTCTGCGGCGCTTCGGCAGGCAAGAGGAGGCTCGGCTTCTTCTGCGGGATTGTGTCGTTGATTCTCGCCGCTTCGGCCCTGGGCTTCTCTCTGTGGCAGAAATCGGCCGCCCTCAAGGCTGACGAGGCTATCGTGATGTCGCCTATCTCATCGATCAAGAGTTCTCCTTCGGCCGGTTCGGCCAAGGACCTCTTCGTTATACACGAAGGCACGAAAGTGAAAATCCTTGACGGGGTCGGGGATTGGAAGAACATCTCCCTTGCCGACGGCCGTCAAGGCTGGATGCCAAGTTCCGACCTCGAAGTGATATAATGGGGAGGCCCCTGTGTGGTCAGACATTGTTTACAA
>CAVJKE010000262.1:0-2914 GCA_963649695.1 bacterium | reverse complement strand
CACGGAATTGACTTAAGATGGACTTACTCCTGTCCAAAGAAAGGGGTACATTATAGACCTTCGTGCCTCTCGCCCCTCCGGCCTGGGTTGACCGGGATATTTTGTGGCGGCTAACCGATTGAGAGAGAGCCAACTAAGCAAAGGTCTGGTCGTGATATCACGACCAGACCTTTGCTCTTCCACCTCATTATCAATTGGTTATCTGCCACGACCGACGGGCGGTCCGGATCGCCCGTCGGCAACAATATACGCTAAAAAAGGCCGGACGGACTTGCGGTCCATCCAGCCTCTTATATTCATTGAACGACGCTTCCCCGCGCCTCTCCGCTAATACTTGTTGAGAGGGCGGCCGGCGGTCATGTTGTGCACCTTGTGCTTGACGGTGTCAAGAACCTTGGCGTACTCCTCGGCCCCTTCCTGTGAAACCCCGTTGACCACGTCGGCGTACTTGGCGACGGCTGTCAGCACGGTGTCGATCAGGTCTACGATGTCGATCATGTCCTTCTCCACGAAGCCGCGGGAAGTTATGGCCGGCGTGCCGATCCTGACTCCTGATGTCTTGAACGGAGTACGGGAATCGAACGGAACCATATTCTTGTTGAGGGTGATCTCGGCCTTCTCGAGTTCCTTCTCGGCCATCCTTCCGGTGACCTCAGGGAACTTGGTGCGCAGGTCGATCAGCATCAGATGGTTGTCAGTGCCTCCGGAAACCACCTTGTAGCCCCTTGCCATGAACTCGGCGGCCATCGTCTTGGCGTTGGCCATCACCTGCTTCTGGTAGTCCACGAACTCAGGCTGCATCGCCTCGTAGAAAGCCACGGCCTTAGCGGCGATGATGTGCTCGAGCGGCCCTCCCTGGACTCCCGGGAACACGCTTGAGTTGAGGACGGCGCTCATCTTCTTGACCTCGCCCTTAGGAGTGGTGAGACCCCATGGGTTGTCGAAATCCTTGCCTATCAGGATGATGCCGCCGCGCGGTCCGCGGAGGGTCTTGTGGGTCGTGGATGTCACGATGTGGGCGTATTTGACAGGGTTCTTCAGAAGACCCGCGGCGATGAGGCCGGCGGTGTGCGCCATGTCGATCCACAGAAGGGCTCCCACCTCGTCGGCGATCGCGCGCATCCTTTCATAGTCCCACTCGCGGGAATATGCGGAAGCGCCTCCGATGATGAGTTTCGGCTTGCATTCCTTGGCGATCTCCTCCATCCTGTCGTAGTCGATGGTGCCGGTCTCCTCGTTGAGGCCGTAAGGAACGGCGTGGTAGAGGATGCCCGAAGCGTTCACCGGTGAACCGTGGGTGAGGTGGCCTCCCTGCGAGAGGTCAAGTCCCATAAAGGTGTCGCCCGGCTTGAGGCACGCCATTATGACCGCCATATTGGCCTGCGCTCCCGAGTGAGGCTGCACGTTGGCATATTCAGCGTCATAGATCTTGCAGAGCCGCTCGATGGCCAGACGCTCGATCTGGTCCACCACCTGGCAGCCGCCGTAGTACCTTTTGCCCGGGTAGCCCTCGGCGTACTTGTTGGTGCAGATGGATCCCATCGCCTCAAGCACATTGTCGCTCACATAGTTCTCTGAAGCAATCAATTCGAGTCCGGATGACTGCCTTTCCTTTTCGTTTCTGATCAGATCGAAAATCTGAAGGTCCTGTTTCATAAATTGTGTTGTTATTTTTCAATGCCGGCTGACTTTTCCGCCAGACCGGCGACTTGGTCTGACAAATATAAGATTAAAAAACCATTTTTGCTACATTTCGCGACTATATTCATAAAAGGACCCGCATGTCAAACGGGGGTGCGGGTAGGCAAGCCGCGCAAGATAAAAAGACGCGATAGTGAGCGTGCGGGACAAGCGCGCGGAAAAGAGGAAAGGTGAAGAGGAAAGAGGTGAGGTAAAGAGGTGATGCGAAGAGGAAAGGTGAAAAGAAAAAAGGGAAAAGAGGTGGGAGAAAGAGGTGAGGTAAAAAGGAAAGGTTAAAAGAGAAAAGGAAAAAGAGGTGGGGCGGGGGCGGCTTTCCATCTCCGGCTTTTTTTGCTAATTTCGCGGCGATGCGGAAAGTCCGCCTCTATGCGGGATCAAGACGCAGGAATATTCAAGGAAAGATCAGAGTGGTCAAGGAATATTCAGGAAAAGATCATAGGAAAGATGAAGGACAGGAAATTATTGAACATCGAGCTGGGCAGGGTGACTCCGGAGCAGTACCGGGAACTGCCGGAATCCGGAGTGGTCGTGGTGCTTGACAACATCCGCAGCGCCCATAATGTCGGCTCGGCGTTCCGGACCTGCGACTCCTTCAAGATCGACAAGCTGTGGCTTTGCGGAATATGCGCCGTCCCGCCTTCCGCCGAGATCCACAAATCGGCGCTCGGGGCGGAGGACAGCGTGCCGTGGGAGCATTCGGACGACACGATGAGCGTGGTCGGGCGTCTGCGTGAAGAGGGCTACATAGTCGTCAGCGTGGAGCAGACCGTCAATTCGGTGAGTCTGGAGAACTTCACTCCGGAGCCGGGCGGAAAGTACGCCCTTGTCTTCGGCAACGAGGTGGACGGGGTAGACCAGGATGTCGTCGACGCCTCGGACTTCTCCCTTGAAATTCCCCAGTTCGGCACGAAACATTCCCTCAACATCTCCGTGTCCGCCGGAGTCGTTCTCTGGCATTTCACCTTGTCGCGGCTGAGATCGGGGCTGAAATAGTGCCTCGTGGCCTTGCCGTGGCTTTTTGGGGAATTTCTGAAATTTAATCAATTACGGAAGCATCCCGGTCTCCGTGGCCATCCTCGGGCGGCTTCTCAGAAGGAGTATCTGGCTCCGAAAGTCAGGATGAAATCGAACGGATTCTTCTTGTAGATGGTCTGGACCTGCGAACCGTCATCGAAGTGGTAACTTACTCCCGGCTCGGCGTAGAGACCAATGT
>CAVJKE010000261.1:0-2945 GCA_963649695.1 bacterium | reverse complement strand
GGTTTTCGAGAATAACCTCGTGCTGTCTGCCGAGGATCTCGCGGCCTTCAAAGATGTGATGGCCCAGGATGCTCTGCGCCGGGACAACGTGAGGGAGTTCATGAGAAGCAAAGGCATCCACGCCAAGGATGTGGACATCATAATGGCCCGCGGCGGCCTTTTCTACCCGGTCGTGACCGGAATCTATGCCGTGAACGAGGATATGCGTGAGGTGCTGCGGAGCTGCAAGTACGGCCGGCACGCCTGCAACCTGAGCGCCATCATAGCCGATGATCTGGCGAAGGAAGTGACCGAGAAGAACCTCGCGAGAGGTGTCGCCATGCCTTTCGGGGCTTGTTCGGCCTATGTGGTCGACCCGCCTATGGCCGATGAGATGCTGCCGGAATGCCGTGTAGGCGGTCTGCCGGAGTTCCAGCGCAAGGCCTTCTTCCACGCCCTCAACTCAAGGGCTGTCGTGAGGCGTTACCTTCGTGACCACGGCCACGATGTCAATGACATCACCGCCATCGTGGCACACATCGGCGGAGGAATCACCGTCACCCTGCATCGTAACGGCAAGGTCATCGACACCAACAACGGAGTCGGTGGCGACGGGCCTTTCTCGCCGGAAAGAGTCGGCTCCTGCCCGGGCTATCAGCTGGTCGACATGTGCTTCAGCGGCAAGTACACCAAGGAGCAGGTCAAGAAGAAGCTGATGGGCGGCGGCGGAGCGATGGCGTTTTTCGGCACGAACAGCCTGAAGGAAATCGTCAAGATGAGGGAGAACGGTGATGTCAGGGCCAAGGTCTGGCTGGAGGCTTTCTCTCTCAACATCGCCAAGTACATCGCTTCGGAGGCCGCCGATGTCGACGGCAAGGTGGATGTGGTCATCCTGACCGGCGGCGGGGCTTATGGCCAGGAGATTGTCGAGGCGATCCGCAAGCGGGTCAGTTTCATCGCTCCTGTCGAGGCTTATCCGGGAGAATTCGAGCTCCAGAGTCTCGCCGAGCAGGGCTACGAGATTCTTGCCGGCCGCGTCGAGATCCTGTCCTACGACAAGGACGCCCCGGAACCCGACCCGTTCACCGAGTAAGGAATTCTGGGTATAAGGTGTTCGTGGCAGATAACCGATTGATAATCAGCTAAAATAGCAAAGGTCTGGTACGAAATTCCGTACCAGACACATACTCTTTCGCCTCACTATCAAGTGGTTATCCGCCACGGCCGGCGGGTTCATCCGGGAGTCGGCCGCTTTGGCTTAACTTAGGCTACATCATATTGGTTATCGTTACGGATAATCAATCACTTGAATAAAAACACACTGCACAACAGCTATAAAGTGCGAAGAAATTATGGACATTAAGATTGAACATCGGTCAGGTATGGCTACTTTTGCAGCACATTATAAACGGAAACGACAATATGAGTCCATATTCAGTGATAGCGACGGTCGCCGCCTATTTCGCGGTGATGTTCGCGGTGTCGTGGGTCTCTTCCCGGGGGGCTGACAACGCCGGCTTTTTCAACGGCGGCCGCAAAGCCCCGTGGTGGGTGGTGGCCATCGCGATGATCGGCGCTCCGATGTCGGGCGTGACCTACGTCTCCGTGCCGGGGATGGTCGGAGCCGGAGGCGCCGCGATGGGCTATATGCAGATGGTGGCGGGCTTCTTCGTCGGCTACCTCCTCATCGCCTTCGTGCTGACACCTGTCTTCTTCAAGATGAAGATGGTGTCGATCTATGAATATCTTGACTCACGCTTCGGGGTCTCCTCCCACAAGACCGGGGCCTGGTTCTTCTTCATCTCCAAGATGCTCGGGGCCGCCGTGAGGCTCTTCCTGGTCTGCGTCACCCTCCAGCTGATGGTCTACGAACCTCTCGGACTGCCGTTCATCCTCAACGTGGTGGTGGCCGAGGGCATCGTCCTGGTCTACACCTTCAGGGGCGGAGTCAAGTCGGTGATCTGGACCGACACTCTGAAGACCGTCTGCATGGTAGTGTCCATAGTGCTGACCATGGTGTTCATAGCCAAGGATATGGGACTGAGTTTCTCCGGAGTGGCGGACGCCATAAAGGACAGCCGGTACTCCCGCATCCTGTTTCTGGACGACGTGAACCATCCGCAGTTCTTCTGGAAACAGTTCCTCGCCGGCATTTTCACGGTGATAGCCATGACCGGGCTGGACCAGGACATGATGCAGCGGACTCTCAGCAGCAGGAACTCGAAAGATTCGCAGAAGAACCTCATCGTCAGCGGATTGCTGCAGGTCCCCGTGATCTTTCTCTTCCTGTGCCTCGGAGCGCTTATGTACATATTCGCAGAACAGAAAGGCATCGCCGAGGTGGGTGACACCCTTTTCCCTGCCGTAGCCACTGGCGGCTGTCTGCCCGCGGTGGTGGGAATCCTGTTCGTGCTGGGGCTTGTCTCCTGCGCCTTCGCCGCCGGAGGGTCCGCCCTGACCGCGCTGACGACCTCGTTCACCGTCGACATAGTCGGAGTCAAAGGCAGGAGCGAGGAACAGGTCACCTTATTAAGGAAGAAGGTGCATCTGCTGATGGCAGCGCTGATGGCCGCCGCGATCGTTGTCTTCCACCTTCTGGACACGAAATCCACCATCTCGGCCGTGTACTCCCTAGCGAGCTACACCTACGGACCGATTCTGGGGATGTTCCTCTTCGGGATATTCACAAAAAAGCAGGTCCGCGACAAGTGGGTGCCGCTGGTGGCTATCGCCGCGCCGACCCTCTGCTTCATCCTCCAGAGCAACTCTGAACGCTGGTTCAGGGGCTACAGATTCAGCTACGAACTGCTTCTTGTCAACGCTATTTTCACGATTCTGGGGCTTTGTGCGATAATAAAGAGAAAAAAATTGAATTAATTTTTGTCAATTCAGCAGAAATCTCTATTTTTGCAGTCCAGTTGCGAAGGACGCAGCATCATCATTGAGATATGGTGTAATGGTAGCAC
>CAVJKE010000260.1:0-2954 GCA_963649695.1 bacterium | reverse complement strand
GTCCGGACGCTGGATAAGGTGTTTTATCATAGGCACTTTTAACTTGCGAAAATTGAGATAGTAAAAAAATCTTGCGATTTTTCGGTTTTCGTCTGAAAATCCGTAATTTTGCAAGATTTTTTTAACGTATATGCAAGAGATAAGGAACATAGCGCTCATCGCGCACGTCGACCACGGCAAGACGACTCTCGTGGACAGGATGATCTACCAGGCGAATCTGGTGCGTCAGCCTGAGAATCTGGGCCAGCTGATCCTCGACAACAACGACATCGAAAGGGAAAGAGGTATCACAATCCTGGCCAAGAATGTCTCGGTCACCTACAAAGGTGTGAAAATCAACATTATCGACACTCCGGGCCATAGTGATTTCGGCGGCGAGGTCGAGAGAGTCCTGAACATGGCGGACGGTGTCCTCCTTCTTGTCGACGCGTTCGAAGGCTGTATGCCTCAGACCCGCTTCGTGCTTCAGAAAGCCCTTGAACTTGGCAAGAAGCCGGTGGTGGTCGTGAATAAGGTCGACAAGCCGAACTGCCGTCCGGACGAGGTGCAGGAGGAGGTCTTCGACCTGATGTGTTCCCTTGACGCCAACGACGAGCAGCTTGATTTCAAGACGATTTTCGGCAGCGCCAAGCAGGGCTGGATGTCAGAGGACTGGAAGAACCCTACATCCGACATCACCCCGCTCCTCGACGCGATCCTTTCCGAGATCCCGGCTCCGAAGATCGTGGAAGGCACGCCTCAGCTCCAGGTGACCTCTCTTGAATATTCCCCTTATGTGGGACGTATCGCCGTCGGCAAGCTTACCCGCGGCACCTTGAAGACCGGCCAGCAGGTCAGCCTCTGCAAGAGGTACGACGTGGTCGAGAAGCACAAGATCAAGCAGCTGATGGTCTTCGACGGTCTTGGAAAAACCAATGTGGACAGCGTGCAGTGCGGTGACATCTGCGCCGTCGTGGGCGTGGACGGTTTCGAGATCGGTGACACGGTCGCCGACTACGAGAATCCGGAGGCCCTGCCTCCTATCTCCATCGACGAGCCTACGATGAGCATGCTCTTCACCATCAACAATTCCCCGTTCTTCGGAAAGGATGGCAAGTTCGTGACATCAAGACACATAAAGGACAGACTTGACAAGGAACTCGAGAAGAATCTCGCCCTGAAGGTCAAGCCGGGTTTGAACGCTGATTCGTTCCTGGTCTTCGGACGTGGCGTGCTCCATCTTTCGGTCCTTATCGAAGAGATGCGCCGTGAAGGCTTCGAGCTTCAGGTCGGCCAGCCGAAAGTCCTTGACAAGACGATCAACGGCCAGCGCTGCGAGCCTATCGAGGACCTCTCCATCGAGGTTCCGGAGCAGTTCGTGGGAGCGGCCATCGACCTTGCGACACGCCGTAAGGGAGCTCTTCTGCATATGGAGCCGAGGGGTGACAGGACTCTGCTGAACTTCGATATTCCTACACGTGGCCTTATGGGACTGCGCAGCAACCTTCTCACCGCTTCCCAGGGTGAGGCCATAATGGCCCACAGGTTCAAGGAGTACCAGCCTTACAAGGGTGAGATCGACAACCGTACCAACGGTTCTCTCGTGTCCCTCGAGACCGGCACCGCTATAGCATATTCAATGAACAAGCTTCTGGACAGGGGCAAGTTCTTCATCGACCCGGGTGAGGACATCTACTGCGGCCAGGTTGTGGGCGAGCACACGAGGGAGAGAGACCTGAACATCAACATCTGCAAGACGAAGAAGCTCACCAATGTCCGCGCCGCCGGTTCGGACGACAAGGTAGTGCTGCCGCCGCCAGTGAAGATGTCTCTCGAGGAGATGCTTGAATATATCCGCGAAGATGAGCTTGTGGAGGTCACTCCGCACCACCTGAGGATACGCAAAGTCCTTCTTGACCCTATGGACAGGAAGCGTGCGGGCAACTCCGGTGACGATGAATAGTCAAACTATTCAAGAAAAGATTTTTATTACCGAAAATTTTTTATACCTTTGCATCCCTTAATCTGTTTAACGGAACGATGGAAGAAAATTTTACAGTCCCAATAAATGGATTGGCCCAAGGTCGGACGGAGTTCCGCCGGAGGGTCGGGAAGACGTTCTTTGAGCGGTTTGAGAATTCAGAGATTCTTGCGGCGGATTTTGACGTGGAGGTTTCGGTCGAGAAGTCGGGAAGGTTCATAGGTGTCGACTGCGCCATCGAAGGCGATGTGACGGTGACCTGTGACAGATGCCTGGCGGACTTGAAAATGCCGGTCCAGACTGGGTTCAGCCTGAGCGTCAAGTTCGGGAGCGAGCCTTCGGATGACACCGGGGTGGTCGAGAACGGCAGAGAGATTGTCTGGCTTCCGGAATCGGACGCTGACTTTGATTTGAGTCAGATTGTCTACGACTATGTTTGCCTGTCGTTGCCGGTCCAGAGGGTGCATCCTGACGGGGAGTGCGATCCTGCGACGCTGAAGTATCTGGGTTCAGGTGAGGGAGAGAGCGAATCTCCTGCACCGGAGGCGGCATCCTTGCCCTTCGCTTCGCTTAAGGAATTGATGGATAAAGTGAAATAATAAATTTAAGAATATTTAACTATGGCACATCCGAAACACAAAGTCTCTAAACAGAGAAGAGACAAGAGGAGAACCCACGATTTCGCTCCGGTTCCTACCCTCGCATCCTGCCCTAACTGCGGTGCGACTGTGATGTATCATCACATTTGCCCTGAGTGTGGTTACTACAGAGGACGTCAGATCATCGAGAAGAGCGTTGAGTAGGCTTTTTCTTTGATGGGTAATCTATTGGTCCCATAGTTCAACGGATAGAACGGAGGTTTCCTAAACCTTAAATATAGGTTCGATTCCTATTGGGACTACAAAAGAGGCTCGCCATTTCTGGCGAGCCTCTTTTGTATCCCTTTGGGCCTTCTGAACCCCCTGCGCCCCCTGTCAGGGGGATGTCGGCCTTC
>CAVJKE010000259.1:0-2955 GCA_963649695.1 bacterium | reverse complement strand
CCTACATCCGGCCTTGGAATGGGCATCGACCGTCTGACCATGTTCATGACCGGCCAGACCACCATCCAGGATGTCCTCTTCTTCCCGCAGATGCGTCCTGAGAAGATCGTCAAGAGCGACAAGACCGCCGAGAACGAATAGATGAGGATCGAGAACGTCACTTCGGCCCAGAACCAGAAGATCAAAGAACTGCTGGCTCTTCAGGAAAAGTCCCGCGCGAGGAAAGCGGCGGGGCTTTTCGTGGTTGAAGGCCGCAGGGAACTCGGACACTGTCTCGACGCAGGTTTCGTGCCGAGGACTCTGTTCATCTGCGGCGAGATCCTGACCGAGGAGGAGCTCAACGACCTGCTCGGCAAGGCCGAAAGACTCAATCCGAAGGTCGGAGTCGTCCAGATCCCTTACGAACTTTACGGCAAGATCGCCTACAGGGAAGGCACGGAAGGGGTCATCGCCGAGGTTGAGTACAGAGAAAGGACTCTGGACAGCATCAAGCTGGGCGACAAGCCGCTGGTCATCGTGCTGGAAAGCGTCGAGAAGCCCGGCAATCTCGGAGCGGTGCTGAGAAGCGCCGACGCGGCCGGGGCGGACGCCGTCATCATCTGCGACCCGCTGACCGACCTCTACAACCCGAACCTCGTCCGGGCCAGCATCGGGGCCGTGTTCACCCTACAGGTGGCCGCCGCCTCGTCCGAGGAGACGATAGAGTGGCTGAAGGCCAGGAACATCCAGATCCTCACGGCCCAGCTCCAGGACTCATCCCTGTACTACGACACCGACATGACCGTGCCGACGGCGATAGTGATGGGGACTGAATCGACAGGCCTGACGGACATCTGGCGGAAAGCCGCCGACGCCCACATCCGCATCCCTATGCTCGGCCGGCTGGATTCCCTCAACGTCTCCGTCTCCGCGGCCATCCTCCTCTACGAGGCCCTCCGCCAAAGGCAATGACAGACTCCGGCCGAAGGAATATTCAAGGCCGGATTTGAAAGAAAGAGGGCGGCGTGACTGGTTTCCAGCCACGCCGCCCTGTCTTATGTTTTCCGGCAGTCTACCTTTCGATGGTAGCCTCGCGGTCAGGTCCCAATGAGATGATGCTGATCGGCACTCCGAGGTAGTCCTCCATAAACTTGATGTAGTTCTTGAAGGTCTGCGGAAGGGCGCTTTCCTCACGGATTCCGGTCAGGTCGGCCTTCCAGCCAGGGAACTCGGTGTAGACCGGCTCGATCTCGGTGGCGATGTCGAACGGCACCTGGTCGGTCTCCTTGCCGTCCACCTTGTAGGACGTGCAGACCTTGATGGTCTCGAAATCGTCAAGGCAGTCGGACTTCATCATGATGAGGTCGGTCACGCCGTCGATCATCACAGTGTACTTCAAAGCCACGAGGTCAAGCCAGCCGCAGCGGCGCGGACGGCCCGTGACGGCGCCGAACTCGTTGCCGATCTTGCGGATCTTCTCGCCGGTCTCGTCGAAAAGCTCGGTCGGGAACGGACCGCTGCCGACTCTCGTGCAGTAGGCCTTGAAGATTCCGTAGACCTTGCCGACCTTAGACGGAGCGACACCCAGTCCGGTGCAGACTCCTCCGACAGTGGTCGAGGACGAGGTGACGAACGGATAGGAGCCGTAGTCGACATCGAGCATCGAACCCTGCGCACCCTCGGCGAGCATAGGCTTTTCGCTCAGCCAGTTGTTGACGAAATATTCGCAGTCAATGAGTGTGAAGCCCTTGAGGAACTCGATGGCGCTCATCCACTCCGCCTCTCCCTGCTCCGGGTCGCACTCGTAATGCAGGTCGGCGATCTGCTGGAGATGTCTGGCCTTGAGCTTCTCGAACTTCTCCTTGAAGTCAGGGGCGAGGATGTCGCCGACCCTCAGGCCGTGACGGCTGACCTTGTCGGTGTAGGTCGGGCCGATGCCCTTCAGTGTCGAACCGATCTTGCCCTTGCCGGCGGCCGCCTCGTTGGCGGCGTCGAGAAGACGGTGCGTAGGGAGGATCAGATGGGCCTTCTTGGAGATGAACAGCCTCTCTTTCGGGTTGATGTTCATCCTCTCCACATTCGCGCACTCCTCGCGGAATGTCACGGGGTCGAGGACCACACCGCTGCCGATGACATTGGTGGAGCCTTCCCTGAATATTCCTGAAGGGATGCTGCGCACGACGAAGCTTTTGCCGTCGAAATGGAGGGAGTGTCCCGCGTTCGGTCCGCCCTGGAAGCGGGCCACGGCAGGATAGCGTCCCGCCAGCACATCCACAATCTTACCTTTGCCCTCGTCTCCCCACTGGAGGCCGAGAACCACGTCAAGTTTTGAACTCATATTTGATAAAATCCGTTTTGTTGTTCCTGAATATGTTCCCCGACGCATCGGGAGGAAACCAAGCGCCGGGAGGAGACCACATTAGAATGGAAGGTCATCCTGCGGCTGGTCCTGGATGGCCACCTCGACAGGATTGACAGGCACGGGCTGCGGGGCCGCAGGCTGCTGGTAGGCAGGCTGCGAAGGGGCCTGGTAACCGCCCTGAGGCTGGTAGGCCGGCTGCGCCGGAGCCTGAGGCTGCTGGTAGCCGCCCTGGTACGATGGCTGGGCAGGTCTGTAGCCGCCCTGCTGGCCGGAATCCTGCGCTCCCTGGTTGTCGGGCTTCCTGCCGAGGAGCTGGAGGTTGTCCACGACCACCTCGGTAGTGTACCTCTTGTTGCCGGACTGGTCGTTCCACGACCTTGTCCTCAGTCTCCCCTCGATGAAGACCTGGGTGCCTTTGTGGATGTACTTCTCGGCGATGTCGGCCGAGTTCCTCCAGGCGGTGATGTTGTGCCATTCAGTGTTCTCGCGAAGTTCTCCATTACGGTCACGATAGCGTTCCGTCGTAGCGAGGGTGAAAGAAGCCACCTTCGTGTTCCCGCCGTTGGCGTTGTTTCCTTCAAGGTAACGTACGTCAGGGTCTTTTCCAACGTTAC
>CAVJKE010000258.1:0-2974 GCA_963649695.1 bacterium | reverse complement strand
TCTGGTAGCGAAATCACGACCAGACATATGCTCTTCTATCTCATTATCAAAGGGTTATCCGCCACGGCACACGCCGCCACGGCGCACGCCGCCGCAGCCTCTTTCCGGGCCTGTCGCCGGGTCTCGGCCGATAGGCCATATGATGCCACCCCATAAGAACAGGCGATGGCACTATAATCATAATTAATTATGTATCAGAACGGTTCGACAATAGCCTCTGAGCGGCGCATCAATGTGTCTCCGCCATAGACCACGTGCAGACGGGAAGAATCCGCCCCGGAAAGTTTCGACCAGTACTTGAGACCATCGACAAAAGACTCGTTGAAAGTCTCGGATGACTTGATTTCGTAGGCGTCCATCCGGTCTCCGTCACGGTGGAGCAGGTCGACCTCATTGCCGACACTGTCCCTCCAGAATGAGACGGAAGGCTCGATTATGCCCTTGTTGAAATCATTCTTGATGATGTCGGAAACCACCATATTCTCAAACAGATTGCCACGCAGGTAATGCGTGTTCATCTGTGTCTCCGTCTTTATCTCCAACAGCGAACAGACCAGCCCGGTGTCGTAAAAATACAGCTTTGGAGTCTTCACCAGCCTTTTGGAATAGTTGTTACAGTCCGACTTAAGAAGAAAGAGAATGTAGCTCGTTTCAAGGATTGAAAGCCAAGAATCCACAGTAGGCACCGTTATGCCGCAGTCATTGGCAAGAGAGGACTTGTTAAGCAATTGCCCCACCCTTGCGGCGCAGAGTTTAAGGAATCTGACAAAACGCCCAAGGTCACCGATGCTCTTCATATTGCGCACGTCACGCTCCACATAGGTGTTGATGTAGTTAGGATAGTAGTCATCCGGCGCTATGCCTTTGTCGTACAGGCGCGGATAGCAGCCGCAAAGGAGTTTTGAGTCTAAGCTTTGCGGCAATATCCCGCCTGCGGCCATCTCTGACTTCGAAAATGGCAACAGATGAAGAAGTCCCACCCTTCCGGCCAGACTCTGATCCACAGCCTCCATAAGTTGCAGATTCTGCGAGCCGGTGAGAATGTACATGCCGACATTGCCGACATCATCGCTATGTGTCTGCAGATAAGAAAGCAGCGAAGGCACCCTTTGGACCTCATCGATAATGGTTTTGTCAGGGTACGTGGAGATGAAGCCGCGGGGATCATCCCTGGCGAACTCCCTGTTGTCAAGATCCTCCAGAGAGACCTTCCTGTAGTCCGGGAAGGTACTTTTAGCCAATGTCGACTTTCCCGACTGTCTAGGACCGGTAATCACAACGAATGGATATTGCTTTGAGAGGGCTATGGCTTTGTCCCTCAGCTCGCGAGCTATCATAAATCTAAATTTTATGCAAATTTAAGATTTGATTTTATGATTTGCAAGAATTTGTTGACCATCGGCCGCAATTCACTCGCAGTCAAATGGTTCTGGGGAGAAGTAGCCGGGCAGAGAACCTCACTCCTGCACAGAATTGCACGAAAAACCTCACGGATGCCTTACAGGTGCAAATCTGTAACGACGATTCCGGCATGCTCCCCTCAAGAATTTCTACGGGAGCGTGACGACCAGACCGCTGACGGGGTAGTAGAGGTACTTCGCCAGAACCTTCTCCCCGGCGGCCTCAAGAGCCTCGGCATAAAGGTTCTGCTGACCGGCGTAAAGGCCGGCGAAATCCTCGGACGCGCTGTCGGTGATGGCCGCGCGCCCTCTCGGACAGGTCTTGTAGTCAATGAGGACCACCCCGTCTGCCGTCTGCCAGACCAGATCCATACTTCCCGTGAACACCTGCCCGCCTCGGACCAGGCGGAAAGGCCTTTCGTGCCAGGTTCGCACCGCGGCGCCGTGCCTGTCTGCGACAAAGTCACAAAGCCTCTTCCAAGCCTCCACAAGCTCTCCCGGGTCAGGAATATTCCCGCTCAAGCCATAATCCTCAACCGTGCTTCCGATCCTGCCGGCCAGATCCGCTTCAGGGATTTCCTCGATGTATGAATATACCTGATGCAGACAGTCGCCGACCAGGTCCATTTCCGGAGACCCTTTCAGCGTTATGCGTTTGCCTGTTTCAACATATTCAGAGATCTTCAAGGCCTCGCTTTCCGCAGGAATCCGGCTCGGAGAGATGTCTCTCCGGCCGCGGGGAACAGGGGTTCCTGGAATCTCCGGCAGGCTCCTGCGGGCAGGGGCCACCGCTTCCTCCTTCAGCGTCTGACACGCACTTCCGTTGATGGTGACATCCTTGAAAGGCTTTCCTGTCGAGAAAATGTCCCAGTCCCCACCAGCCGGCATCGGACTGGTTTTACAGCCTACCAAATCAAACCATTGAAGCGGATGACCGTCTTTATCCTTCTTCAGTTTAATCTCAAGCACCATCACATCTTTCGGTCTTGTCATCCCGACATAGATCAGACGGTTGGCCTCGGACACTACCTGCGCTTTGGCCGATTTGAACTCCGGCGTGCCAAGAACAATCTTGTTTATCGCCGCATCCGGTGAATGCTTCGCTCCGAATATCCAAGGAATGACGGTGATGTAAGTGCCAGGGTACAGTTTTTCGGCAGACGGATCGGCCACGTGCCAATAATGGACTCCATAGACATCGTTCTTGACCACTTTATCATCGCTCCTGCCTTCGTCAAGCGAAGAAAGGAACAAGTACTTGAACTGCAGTCCCTTGGCTCCGTGATAAGTAAAAAGCTTCACCCCGTTGTCGCCTGAGACAACAGGAGGTCTCTTCTCCTCCATATACTCCAGGAAACCTCTCACGGTGGAAGCGGAGCCCGTCTGACCGCAATAGTTCTCGTAGGTCTTCGCCGAATTGATTATCGTCTGAAGAGAAGACAAGGACCGATCCTCCGGCTCATCCAGAGACTTGACCACATCGCGGAGACCCAGACAAAGAACAAGGCTCTCTACCATCGCGGCCACGCCTTGCCTTTTCAGGTTAACCTCCGGGGATCCGCACAGAGCCAGCA
>CAVJKE010000257.1:0-2982 GCA_963649695.1 bacterium | reverse complement strand
TTTCCGCGCACGGGATGATTCCGGAGAGGCCGCCGTGCGCAAAACAGCCCTATCCGCGCACGGGATGGCTCCCGCAGGGGTGGCCGTGCGTAAAACAGCCCTTTCCACGCACGGGAGGACCAGACCATATCGTCGCCAGAAAAAATTCCGGCCGGGGATGTGGGGGGAGACAACGCTTCCGGCCATCTTTCTTGAAAATTTGTCAAGGGTTTTACAGCCAACTCTTCCAAAGATAGTGAAGAATTTTTTACCTTTGCGTTTGTTTTTGGAACAAAAGAAGTTTTTCAGGAATGAGGTTTTTCGCGAAGCTGGCCATAGCTCTATCGATTTTCGCTTTCCCGTGCTGCACCAGGCGGGCCGAGAGCGGCTATGCGGCCATCGGCTATGTCAACACCTTGCTCGCCGATTCTCTCCAGCAGCTGCAGACCCTTGCCCGCCAATCGGGTAAGTCCTCCGGCGACATCGTCCTTGTCGGCGACCCGTCTGCCTGCCTGAAGCTCAGCGAGAACCTGATGATCCGCGACCGCTTCGACAACATAGACGCACGCCAGGTCTCCGACGGTCTTGCGGATTTCGCAGGCGAGACTGTCAGCACCATCCTGGATTTCAAGAGTTTCCCTGTCGACAGCCTGGCCTCGCCGAAAGACGAAGCCGTGCGTGAGATAGCTGTCCGCAGCGCCATCCTCGCCCTGCGCGAGCCCTACCGCTGCAAGGTCCTCATCCTCTGTTCCCCGGTTTTTTATGAATATGCCGTAGCGGATGTCCGCGACCTTTTCAGCCGGGTAGGTTGCGACGTGCCTGTGGTCTGCTCCACCGACACGCTCTTCACCTGCGCCGACTCCTGCTTCCTTGCGATGAGGAAAAGGAACATATTCACACACAACATATCCCAGCCGTCGGCGAGACTGTACATCGCCGCCAGCGATTCTTCGGACTCGAAAGTCTCAGTCATCCCGTTTGTGGACAGTCTTGTCCCGGCCTCCTTCCCTGACACGGTCGGGGTGGTGGCTCCAAACTCGTATTATTCCTATGTCGTACAAAATCAGCATTAGTCCAGAAGAAATAGAAAAGCTTGAGCCGTCCACCTTCCCCGGCAAGATAACTGTCATCGACAATGTCGGCTTTGACTTCCTCAAAGCGGTGTCGTACCTCAAACGGCAGACTGTCATCGGCTTCGACACGGAGTCCAGACCTTGTTTCTCCGCCAACCAGCCGCACTACGGAGTGTCGCTGCTGCAACTGTCCGGAAAGGAGAGGGCTTTCCTCTTCAGGGTCAAGCTGATGGGCGACATCCCGAAGGCTTTGCGCAAGATTCTCGCCTCGCCGGACATCCTGAAGATCGGCGCGGCCACGACCGATGATGTCAGAGGACTCAAGAAGCATCATGACTTCGAGCCGAAAGGCTTCGTGGACCTGCAGAAGATGGTCTGGGAATATGGCATCAAAGACAAGAGCGTCAAGAAGATGGCCGCCATCATCCTCGGCGTGAGGATCTCCAAGACCCAGCAGCTTTCCAACTGGGAGGCCGAGGAACTCTCCGAGTCGCAGAAGGCCTACGCGGCCACCGACGCTTGGATCTGCCGCGAGATGTACTACAAACTTATGGCCTCGGAGAAGAATCCGCTCACTCCTGAGCAGATGATGCCGAATCCTCCAAAACACGTTGAAAATGACAAAGATAATACTAAAGAAAGGTAGGGAGGATTCTCTTCTCCGTTTCCATCCGTGGGTTTTTTCCGGGGCCATCGCCCAGATCGCCGGCTCACCGGCGGAGGGTGACATCGTGGGCGTTTTCGCCTATGACGGCTCTTTCCTGGCCTATGGACACTACCAGATCGGCTCCATCGCCGTCAGAGTCCTCAGCTTCGCCGGAGAGGATGTCCTCGCCCCCGACTTCTGGAGGAATATGATCGCCCGCGCCCTGCGGGTGCGTATGGCGGCGGGTCTGGCCGGCGCACCGGCCGGAACCGAGGGAACATATTCATTGAAAACCAATTGCTACCGTCTCGTGCACGGCGAAGGCGACGGCCTTCCGGGGCTGATCGTGGACTACTACGACGGAGTCTGTGTGATGCAGGCCCATTCGGTGGGTATGTTCAGGGCCAAGGGCTCTATCTGCGAGGCCCTGAAGTCGGTCTACGGCCCTTCCCTCAAGGCGGTGTACGACAAGAGTTCCGGCACGGCTCCGTTCAAGGCTGGGCTTGACCTTGTGGACGGCTACCTTTACCGCTGCGAGGGCTTTTCGGACGATGAGCAGGTCGTCCTCGAGAACGGCCACAAGTTCTTCGTCAACTGGACCGAAGGCCAGAAGACAGGCTTCTTCCTTGACCAGAGGGAGAACAGGCAGCTTGTGGGACGGTACGCCCGCGGCCGCAACGTCCTGAATCTTTTCTGCTACACCGGAGGCTTCTCGGTCTACGCTCTCGGCAACGGGGCCGTCCACGTGGATTCTGTTGACAGTTCCGGCAAGGCCATCGACATGGTTGAGAGAAACATCGCTCTCAACGGGTTCGAGCCGTCCTCCCACACAGGCTACAGGGCCGACGCCATAGAGTTCCTCCACAAAGTCCCCGAGGACAAGTACGACCTCATCATAGTAGACCCGCCAGCATTCGCCAAGCACAGGGGAGCGCTCAACAACGCCCTGCGCGCCTACCAGAGGCTGAACGCCGCGGCAATCTCGAAGGTGGCCCCTGGAGGTCTGGTCTTCACGTTCAGCTGCTCGCAGGTAGTGGACAAGGAGGCTTTCGCCCTGGCCGTCTTCTCGGCCGCGGCGCAGACCGGCAGAAGCGTCCGCATCCTGGACCGCCTCAACCAGCCGGCCGACCACGCCGTCAACATCTACCATCCGGAAGGGGAGTACCTTAAAGGACTCCTTCTCTACGTCGAATAAGAGACGGACACCGTCCGTCCTGAAACTTAAGAACTTTAAGTTTCGCATGTGCGAAACACCTTGTTTCCCGTCACTTATGTGACGGAGCA
>CAVJKE010000256.1:0-2984 GCA_963649695.1 bacterium | reverse complement strand
GTCATCGGAGTCAGCATCTCCTCGGTGATCCTCCCGGCGATGAACTTGTCGATCCTCGCCACGAACTCCTCCAGATTGGATTCCTTGAGAGTCAGGCCGGCCGCGTAGACGTGGCCTCCGAAGTTCTCAAGAAGGTCAGCGCACTGCTCGATGGCCTCATAGAGGTCGAAACCGGCCACGCTGCGGGCGGAACCCGTCACGAAGCCGTTGGATTTCGTAAGCACGATCGTCGGCTTGTAGAAGGCCTCCACAAGACGCGAGGCCACAATCCCCACGACACCTTTGTTCCAGGTCGGGTTGTAGACTATCGTGGCGGCGTCGGTTGAAAGGGCCGTGCCGTTCTGCACCATCTCGAGAGCCTCCTGGGTGATCTCCCTGTCGATGCTCTTGCGCTCGTTATTGTTGTTGTTGATCTCCTCGCCGATCAGGCTGGCGGTGTGGTCGTCGGAAGCGGTCAGGAGTTCCACGGCCAGACGGCCGGTCTCCATCCTGCCGGCCGCGTTGATCCTCGGCCCGATCTTGAAGACTATGTCGTCTATCGTCAGATGCCCCGGCTCAAGCTTCGACAGAGTCGCCATCGCGTGCAGACCCTTGCGAGGATTCTCGTTCAGCCGCTTCAGGCCGAAATGCGCCAGAACCCTGTTCTCGCCGACCATCGTCACAAGGTCGGCGGCTATGCTCACGACCAGAAGGTCCAGCAGCGGAATCAGAGTCTCGAACGGGATGCCGAACTTCTGTGAATATGCCTGCACAAGCTTGAACCCCACCCCGCAGCCGCTCAGGTCGTCGAACGGATAGGTGTCGTCCTCCCTCTTAGGGTCAAGGACGGCCACGGCCGGCGGAAGGGTCTCCTCCGGAAGGTGGTGGTCGCAGATGATCACATCGATCCCTTTCGCGGCGGCATATTCAACCTTCTCGTTGGCCTTGATGCCGCAGTCGAGGGTGATGATCAGCCCGAAACCGTTGTCGCCGGCCCAGTCTATGCCCTTGTAGGACACTCCGTAGCCCTCGTCGTAGCGGTCCGGGATGTAGAAATCCACCTTGGAGGAATACCTTCTGAGGAATGAATATACCAGCGAGACGGCTGTAGTCCCATCCACGTCGTAGTCGCCGTAGACAAGGATCTTCTCCTCGCTGGTGATGGCCTTGCGCACCCTGTCGACGGCCACATCCATATCCTTCATCAGGAAGGGGTCGTGCAGGTCGTCAAGGCTCGGGCGGAAGAAGGAGCGCGCCTGCTCGAAAGTCTCGACCCCTCTCTTGACGAGGAGGTCGGCGAGGACTCGGTCGATGCCCAGTTCGGCGGAAAGTCTTCCCACCTTCTCCGGATCGGCCGGTTCCTTCAGAATCCATTTGCGCTCTTTACCCATAGTACACAAAGGTAAGGATTTAATTTCACAATGTGAATTAAAAGTAGTATTTTTGCATATTCAGGCCGCATCCTACGGCCTTTTGTGTTGAAAGTTAAAAATTGAATTTTATAAAAATGGCAAACATCGAACTCAGCGAGCAGGAGAAGATCAGAAGAGAGTCTCTCGCCAAGTTAAGGGAACTAGGCATCAATCCTTATCCGGCCCCTCTGTACCCGGTCAACGCGACCGCCAAGGAGATCGAGGCGGGCTTCGACCCGGAGAAGGGCAACTTCCAGGAGGTCTGCATCGCAGGCCGTCTGATGTCCCGCAGAATAATGGGAGCGGCCTCCTTCGGCGAGCTCCAGGACTCCACCGGAAGGATCCAGATCTACGTCAAGAGGGACGAGATCTGCCCTGACGAGGACAAGACGATGTACAACACAGTCTGGAAGAAGCTCCTGGACATCGGCGACATCATCGGCATCAAGGGCTTCGCCTTCATCACTCAGACCGGCCAGCTCAGCGTCCACGCCAAGGAACTCACCGTCCTGAGCAAGTCGCTGCGTGTCCTTCCTATCGTCAAGGAGCAGGACGGCAAGGTCTTCGACGCTTTCTCCGACCCTGAACTCCGCTACCGCCAGAGGTATGTCGACCTGATCGTGAACCCGCAGGTGCGCGACGTGTTCGTCAAGAGGGCGCAGATCATCTCCACGATGAGGGAGTACTTCAACAACGCCGGCTGCCTTGAAGTCGAGACCCCTATCCTCCAGGCCATCCCTGGCGGAGCGACCGCGAGACCGTTCATCACCCACCACAACGCCCTGGACATCGACCTCTACATGCGTATCGCCAACGAGCTGTACCTCAAGAGGCTGATTGTGGGCGGCTACAACGGAGTCTACGAGTTCGCCAAGGACTTCCGCAACGAAGGAATGGACAAGACCCACAACCCTGAGTTCACTTGCATGGAGATCTACGTGGCCTACAAGGACTACATCTGGATGATGGACTTCGTGGAGAAGATGCTCGAGAAGATCGCCCTCAAGCTCCACGGCACCACCGTCGTCAAGATCGGCGACAACGAGATCGACTTCAAGGCCGGCTACCGCAGGCTCCCTATCCTCCAGGCCATAAAGGAATATGCCGGCGTGGATGTCAAAGGCATGGGAGTGGACGAACTCCGCGAGACCTGCAAGAAACTGAATGTCGAATATGAGCCTTCGATGGGTGTCGGCAAGCTGATCGACGCCATCTTCGGAGCCTACTGCGAGGAGCATCTCATCGAGCCTACGTTCGTGATCGACTACCCTGTCGAGATGTCCCCTCTCACCAAGAGACACCGCGAGGACCCTACCCTCACAGAACGCTTCGAGCTGTTCGTCTGCGGCAAGGAACTGGCGAACGCCTATTCAGAGCTGAACGACCCGATCGACCAGCTGGAGAGATTCGAGGAGCAGGCTGCCCTCAAGAGCCACGGCGACGACGAGGCGATGTTCATCGACTACGATTTCGTGCGCGCTCTCGAGTACGGTATGCCTCCTACATCCGGCCTTGGAATGGGCATCGACCGTCTGACTATGTTCATGACCGGCCAGACCACCATCCAGGATGTGCTCTTCTTCCCTCAGATGA
>CAVJKE010000255.1:0-2993 GCA_963649695.1 bacterium | reverse complement strand
CTCGAGTCCTATCAGGGTGTAGTCGTTCAGTTCGAAGACCCTGTCCACCTTCACCGTGTCAAGGTAGATGTCTGAATATGCGGTGTCCCGCGCCGCCGCGAGCGTGTCTGCGGCCGCCCGTCTTGCCGCCCGCTTTCCCTGTCCCAAGCAGGTGAGGCTGGAACTTATCAGGAATATGCAGAATATGTACTTTGCTGGAAATCGCATGGCTGTGTCACTTTATTTAAAGAATTCGGACAGGTTGAGTTCCTGCTCGATCTCGCTTCGCTCCGGGATGTCGAACACATCCTTGTCTTTGGTCATAAGGAACTTGACCTTCTCCGGCTGCCGATGCTCCAGCACGCAGCCGGTGTCCACGATTCCGTTCCTGTTCAGGTCCTCGGTGATCCTGATGCAGTACTTGCCCGCCTTCAGGTACGGGAAGAGCAGCTCGGAATCGGAGTCGATGACGTACTTGCGGAGCGTCGTCGCCTTTCTCTCGTCAAGCATCTCCACGATGTAGCGGTTCCCTTCGACTCCCTTGAGTTTGAAGGTGAACGAACTGAGCTGGTCATCGGTCGGCAGCGAGACCTTGACTTCGGTGCTGTCGTTCCAGTAGCCGTTGATGTCCTTGAAGGTCCTCTCCGGAATCTTGAAGAAATATTCGTAGCCCTGCTGGATCTTGACCTGCGGGGTGAAGGTGTACTTTCTGAGGTTCAGGCTGTCGCGCGTGACGGTGAACTTCTCGGCCTGCTCTTTCTGTCTCGGATTTATTGACTTGAAAATCAATGAGTCGAACGCCCCGATGACAGGAGGGTACTCGAACTCAACGGTGATTCCGTACTGCTCGAACGTCTCCGGTTCGGCCTTCAGCGTGAGAGCGCAGATGGTGTCGTTGTGTTCGATTTTCTTGCGGGCCGTGCGGGATTTAGGCTTGGTCTCATCGTAGAGGCAGACGTTCTCGGTCGTTGGCGCAAGCACTCCGAGCGAGTCCGTCTTCCAGTATTTCACGTAAAGATGCAGGGAGTCCGGCATCCTGCGCCGGTCGTTCAGCCAGAGCAGAAGGCTGTCCTGCTCGATGTTGAACTCCGTGATCACGTCTCTTGAAGGAAAACCTTTGAACCAGAGCGAGTCGATCCTGGCACCGGGAGCCATGAAAGTGACGTAGCCAGCGCGGTCGCCGGTCCTCTTGTAGTTCATCAGCATCTGCTTGGACGGTTTCTCGCGGAACACGTTGAGTCTCAGCTCGGTCTTCCTGGAATTGCAGCCCAGGGTGTCCTTCATGTCGAACTTGCGGAGTTCCGGCAGGGAATCGTTCACCACATTGACGGGGTGGTACAGCGAATCAAGGAAGGCTATCCTGTCCTCGTCCGGGTCGTAGATGTTGTTGCTGTTGCCGTCCACGATGGCATAGACGCGGAAAACCGTGTCCTGGATGTTCCGCAGGGCGAAATATCCCCAGTCGTCGGTCTTGACCGCGGCGGCAGGCCTGTCGAGGAAGACCGCGGAATCCCTCTGGTCCTTGTAGAAAAGGACGGTGGCTCCCTTGAGCGGTTTCAGCGTGTTGCAGTCCTGTACAATGCCGGTCACGAACATCGAGTCGATCCTGTCGCCGGTCGAGAAGACGGTCGTGAATCCCGGGAACATGTTCCCTTCGTTGTTGTCGGCGATCGCTCCGGTAAGGTCAAGCGTGTAGGTGGTGTTGGGGAGGAGGTCCTCCTCGAAGTAGACGACCACGCTCTTTCCTTTTATCTTGTACTTCGGAGTCTTTTTCTGGGGAGGGGAGAGGAATATGCCCTTCGGATCCTTCACGGTCACATATTCATTGAAAGTGAAGGCGATTTTTGCGCCGTGCACAGGCACTCCGACCGAACCCGGAAGGGGCGCAACCCTTGTGATGACCGGAGGAATGGTGTCCTTGTCGCCGCCTGTCGGGGCCTGCGTAGTGTTGGCGCAGGACGGAGGGAAAACCGCAAGGGCGAGAACCACCGCGGCCGGCGCGAGGGGAGTGAATATCTTGAAAAACCTGTTCATTGAATATCCTTGTGAAAGTTCCTAAAGATCGGTTCTGACGACATTCTTCACGCCGTCTATCGTGCTGAGTTTCCTGATCATCCGCTCGAGAGCGGCCTTGTCGTGGACGTCCAGGTCGATGTAGCCGGAGAAGATGCCCTGGTCGGTGCTGAGGCAGACCTTGCGCATGTTCACGCCCATCACGAGGGAGATGTAGCGGGAGATTTCGTTGACCAGACCGAGCCTGTCAAGCCCTTTCAGGGAGATGCGGACCGGGAAGGACTGGGTCTCGTCATCCTCCCATTGAGGCACGACCACCCAGTCGCCGTGCTTGGTGGCGATGCTGTCGGCCACAGGGCAGGATTTCTTGTGGACGGTGACGGATCCGTCAGGATTTTTGATGCCGATGACCGCGTCGCCCGGAATCGGTTTGCAGCAGGAAGCGATGATGTAGTCGCCCTTGTCTTTCTTCGAGCTGTCCTTCTTCTTCCCGAACCACGGCAGGGACCAGGAATGGCCTTTGTCGGCGTTGCCGGCGGCGAGGACATCGGACAGGTCGGCGGTCTTCAGCAGGCCGAGGGCCATCCTGAAATACATCTCCTCGGTGTTGCCGCCAGGGATGGCGAAATGGGCGAGGAGAATCTCTATGGCCTCGTTGTTGAGCTTGTAGCCTAAGGATTCCAGCTGGTCCGCCAGCATCCTCTTGCCCAGTTCCGCAAGTTCCTTCTTGTGGGACTTGAAATGGTCGATGACCAGGTTGCGGGCGTGGCGGGTCTGCAGGAACTGAAGCCATTCGCGCTTCGGCTGCTCGATCTCCGCGGTGATGATCTCGACCTGGTCGCCGCTCCGCAGGATGTGGGAGAGAGGGACCAGCTTGAGGTTGACCTTGGCGGCGATGGCCTTGTTGCCGATCTCAGTGTGGATGCTGTAGGCGAAGTCGAGGGCTGTGGCCCCCTTCTGGATGGTCTTCTGGTCGCCCTTCGGGGTGAAGACCGTTATCT
>CAVJKE010000254.1:0-3008 GCA_963649695.1 bacterium | reverse complement strand
CCCCCGAGGGGAGGGATTTAGGGAGAGGGTAACGTGGACAGATATTTATAAGCATTACCCTTCGAACGTGGGATAAGGTATTTTTCACAGGCATTTTGCCACTTGCGATAGTCGAGTTATGAATATGACAATACTCTTCAAATACCACGGTGCAGGCAATGATTTCCTCATCGCTGACAACAGGGACGGGAAACTGTCGCTGGAAACAGCTGACATCCAGCATCTTTGCGACCGCCACACAGGTTTCGGAGCGGATGGGGTGATGCTTCTGGAGAACAGCTCCGCCCACGCCTTCAGGATGGTCTTTTTCAACCCTGACGGCAGCGGCGGGATGATGTGCGGCAACGGTGGCCGCTGCATAGTCGCCTTCGCCGCGGATCTCGGCCTGGTAGAGGCTGGAAAACTCATCAGCTTCGAGGCTCCGGACGGCCTACACGAGGCGGAGATCATCACCGATGAACATGACTGCAAGACCGTCAGGCTCAAGATGAAGGATGTCTCCGGAATCCGGGTCTGGCCGGAAGACAGAGAATGTTTCCTGGACACCGGTACAAGGCATCTGGTCAAGTTCGTTGAAGGACTCGGGGACTATCCCGTGCTTCAGGAAGGTCGGCGGCTGCGTCACGACCCCCGCTTCGCTCCGGTCGGAACAAATGTGAATTTCATTGAACCTGAACCGCTTCCGCAGGGAGGCACAGTCCTTCACATCCGGACTTTCGAGAAAGGAGTCGAAGATGAGACCCTGGCCTGCGGCACCGGCATAGTGGCTTCCGCTCTCGCCGCCTTCCATCAAGGCTATCCTTGCGGGCCGGCTTCAGGGTATGCCGTGAAAGCAGCCATAGCCGACCTACGGGTGGATTTTGAGGCCTCCGGCCGGGACGACTCGTTCAAGGCCACCGATGTCTGGCTGACAGGACCGGCGGTTTTTGTTGGAACTGTCGGAATTAAGTTGTAAATTAGGCACTTGTTTCAATATTCTTTTATTTTTATGAAAAACTTGTTGAAGATTTTCGCCCTTGCGGCGGTCGCCTCCACGCTTCTTTCGTGTGAGACCAAACCATCCACGTTGAGCTACACGCTCATCGGCACGTTTGACTATATGGACGCGTCCGTCTATGTCGACAGCGTCTACTATGCGCCTGGTTTCTATATGGACCAGCTTTCCGCCTTGAACACTGAATGCACTGAAGTGAACCAAGGTTTCACCAGCGGCTGGAGGATTTCCAAGAAATATGGATCTTCGGAGGATTCCTATGAGATGAAATCGTTGACTTCGGCCGGAAAGGGCCGCGGCTATGGGACCGCCCCTTACCAGAACGGTGCCTACGCTGTCTTCACAATGGGTCTGGACAGGACGCAGATGGCCACTTATGACATCTATTTCAATGTCTTAGGGTTCTCTAAGGCCAACTGCAAGGTGTCCGGGATGCAGATCAACAACACCAAGACTGTCGAGGAGCTCTACAAAGCGGGCGAGGTCGTCAGCGGCGACTATCTCAAGGTGACTGCAGAGTTCTACAAGGACGGTTCGGTCGTCTGGACCGATGAGAAATACCTTGTGGACTACACCGGCGCCGAGGCCAAGGTCATCACTGACTGGGAGTCCTGGTCCTTCGATTTCAAGGATGCCTCAAGCACCAATGTGGACGCCATCAGGTTCAACGTCACATCGTCCGCCCCTGACAGGTATCCGCTCAATTTCTGTATGGATTATTTTGTGGCGAGCCTTAGCCTCGAGTATTAGGCAAGGCGTCTTAAAGAAGGCCGTCCGGCACAGCTACCGTGATGGTTCTGGAATTTTCGTCGACGGACAGGATGAGGTCTTCGTGCAGAGGGATCATCGCCTGTCCGTCCGCCGTCTCCACATAGACGCAGAGATTGCCGGGGATGTCCTCATAGCCGGAAATCTCTCCGACCGTCCGATTGTCGGCGTCGAGAAGGGTCCAGCCGGTCAGCTCGTCCGGAGACAGAAAGTCTTCATCCTCACCGGAGTCTATCGCCTCTTTTACCGCGAAGACATCCTTGCCGGCGAGTTCTTCGGCGTCGGCTAGGTTCTTGACCCCTGTCAGTCTGGCGATGGCGCGGTTCGTGCCTTTTCTTGTGAAAGATTCAATGAAAAAAGGAACCGGCAGTCCATCGAATTCGATGAACACCGGTTCTTTTACGTTCAAGTCCTCCGGACTGATTCCGCGGAAGCCCACAAGGACTTCGCCTTCGGTACCGTTGGACTTCAGTACCCGGGCAACCTGCAGGAGTTCTGACTTTGCCCCGGTCATCTGATTAGGCCTCTGCAGGTGCTTCTGCCGCTGCGGCTTCCTCAGCTGCTTTCTCGGCGGCTGCCGCTTCTTCTGCAGCCTTGGCGGCAGCTGCGGCCTCCTCGGCTTTCTTAGCGAGAGCCTCGGCCCTTTCAGCATTCACCTTCTTCTCTGCGTCGAGAGCGGCCTTGGCCTTGTCGGCGGCAACCTTTACGATACCGGCCTTCTTAGCTTCGATCTTGGCGTCTCTCTGGGCTTTCCAAGCGTTCCATTTAGCATCGGCCTGCTCCTGTGTGAGAGCACCCTTCTCTACACCTTTCTGGAGGTGCTTTCTGAGAAGAACTCCCTCGTAAGAGAGGATTTTCTCTGCCGTGAGGGTCGGCTGGGCGCCGACATTGAGCCACTTGAGGGCTTTCTCTCCATCAAGAACGATGGTGGCAGGGTCGGTGTTCGGGTTGTAGGAGCCGAGCTGCTCGATGAAACGTCCGTCGCGAGGTGCGCGTGAATCCGCCACAACAATGTGGAAGAATGCGAAATTCTTCTTTCCGTGGCGCTGAAGTCTGATTTTAACAGCCATTGTTGAATCTGTTTTGTTTTGTTAATAAATAGTAAACCTTTAACCTCCAACTCGTGAAGGCTCGCAAAGATACGGATTAAAATTAATTTATGAAAAAAATTTGTTATTTCAGGAAAATACTCTAACTTTGCAATCCCGATTTGAAGGGAGACATACTTGCGGTAGTGGTGAAATGG
>CAVJKE010000253.1:0-3009 GCA_963649695.1 bacterium | reverse complement strand
GATCCGTACCGTGTCCGTGTGTCACTTAAGGAGAACCTAACCGGCAAGGACAGAAAATTAAAAGTCGAAGTATATCGTCATCTCGGACAGGACTTTGCCACCATTGTCCAGAAAAAGTTTCCTCCGCGGACCTGACAATGTGTTCTCCATCTTATACCCGCTTTTGACACTTTGGTTTTATCGGCCGAAGCGGCGACGTTTCAAGAGAAAACACAGTCAGAATATTTGTATATTTGCATTCTGATTATATTCAACGGACGATGATCGGAATGTTCGACTCTGGCAGCGGAGGGCTGTCCGTGCTGCGGGAGGTGGTAAGACTCCTTCCGCAGGAAAGTTATGCCTACTTCGCGGACAACGCCAACTGCCCCTACGGAGAAAAAACGCCCGGATTCATCATCGACCGCGGCAGAAGGATCACTGAATATCTCCTCTCGCGCGGAGCCGGAATCATCGTAGTGGCCTGCAACACGGCGACGGCGGCGGCGATCTCCACATTGAGGAATGAATATCCCGTCAGATTCATCGGGATGGAGCCGGCCGTGAAACCGGCCGCCCTGAGTTCCCGGACCGGCGTGATCGGAGTGCTCGCCACCGCAGGCACCCTCAAAGGATTGAAGTACCTGACCACCAAAGGGATCTACGAGGACAACGTCAAGATTGTCGAACACGTGGGACAGGGTTTCGTAGAGCTTGTGGAGAACGGGATTCTCGACGGGTCCGAGGCCGAACGGACGGTGAGGAAAAGCCTCGCTCCCCTGCTCGAGGCCGGGGCCGACAGGATCGTGCTGGGATGCACGCACTACCCGTTCCTCAGAAATGTCATCCAGAGGATCGCAGGCCCTGATGTGCAGGTCATAGACCCCGCACCGGCCGTGGCCAGACATCTTGTGGACGTGATGAAAGAGGAAGGCCTGCTGACCGGCGGCGCTCCGGCAGATGCTTTGGACATCGAACTGCACTGCTCCGGCGACGACGCGTCCGCCAGGCATATTCTCGGAATGGTCCTCGCCGAAGGAGGATATTCATTGAAAAGCAAACAATGAGCGGTGCCCCCGGTAAAGGACGGCCGCCACGCACAAACGCATAAAAAGACAGTTATGAAAGCAGACAACGAAGTGGAAATCAAGGATTTCGCCTATTGTTCAGACAAGTACCAGTACACGATGGGCAAATCATTCTTCGAGACAGGTAAAAAGGACTCCATAGCCGTGTTCAACCTGTTCTACAGGAAGGCTCCGGAGAACAACAACTGGGCCGTGGTCAGCGGAGTGGAGGAGGCCATCGAGTGCATCCGCAACCTGGGCAAGGCCAAGCCGGAGTTCTACGAAAGATTCCTGCCGGGCGAGGATTACGCTGAATTCCGCAAGTACCTTTCCACGATGAAGTTCACCGGCAATGTCTACGCCGCGCGCGAAGGAGAGATCATCTTCCCGAACCAGCCTGTCATCACCGTGGAGGCTCCGCTGATCGAAGCCCAGGTGCTTGAGACCCCGCTTCTCTGCATAATGAACCACCAGATGGCCGTGGCCACGAAGGCCTCCAGGGTCTGCCGCAGCACGAACCGGCCGGTAAGCGAGTTCGGCTCACGCAGGGCGCACGGCCCTTGGGCGGCGACCTACGGAGCGAAGGCGGCGATCATCGCCGGCTGCGCCAGCACCTCCAACATCCTGACGGGAGTCCTGAACGGAGTGCCGTCCACCGGCACGATGGCCCACAGTTTCGTCACGTCCTACGGCAGCACCGTCGAAGGAGAGCACAGGGCCTTCGTTGACTACATCAACACCCACAAAGGCGAGAACCTGATTCTGCTGATCGACACCTACGACACCCTCAAGTGCGGAGTCCTCAACGCCATCCGCTCATTCAAAGAATGCGGCATCGACAACAGTTACCCTTACGGCTACGGCATCCGCCTCGACAGCGGCGACCTCGCCTACCTTTCCGTCAAAGTCCGCAAAATCCTTGACAACCACGGACTTACCGGGTGCAAAATCTTCGCTACCAACTCTCTTGATGAATATCTTATCTCGGATCTCGAGCGACAGGGAGCGGCGATCGATTCCTATGGAGTCGGCGACGCCATCGCCACAAGCAAGGCCGCGCCTTGTTTCGGCAACGTGTACAAGCTGGTGCAGATCGACGGCCAACCTGTGCTGAAGCGTTCAGAGGACAGGATCAAGCTGATCAACCCTGGCTTCCAGATCACCTACAGGATCACCAAAAAGGATCCCGACCAGGGAGAGATCTACAAGGCAGACGTGACCTGCCTCCGGGGCGACCTTCTCTCAAGAAGGATCGAAGAAGGCGAGACCTTCACCATCTACGACGAGCAGGACCGCTACAAGTACAAGACCTTCGAGATGGGGACATATTCCTGGAGAACCCTCCAGCACCTGATCATCAAGGACGGGGAGGTCTGCGCCGAGCCGCACACGCTGATGGAGAAGAAGGCCTTCTACAACAGCACCCTGTCACATTTCAGCCCGTCTGAAAGGAGACTCATCAACCCGCACTACTACAAGGTGGACATCTCTGACGACCTGCTGAAGACGAAGCTTGAGATTCTCGACACCCTGAACAAGGAGATCGAAGCCTTCACCATCGACTAAGAGGACAGAACCGATAGTTAAACGCATCGGGAAATTGAAAATCCTGAGAATCAGGCCTCCGAAAAAAGACTATCCGCGGAATTCCTCCGACGGACAAGAGGCAGGGATAGACGAAACATAAAGCCGAAAGTCACTCACGTCGGTACTCGGAATACATAATAGTTGGGCGGGACGAAACATAAAATCGTGGTCCGTGGCAGATAAGAGGCTGATAACCAACGAAAAGAGCATATGTCTGGTACTGGAATCAGTACCAGGCATATGCTCTTCTGCCTCATTATCAAGGTGTTATCCGCCACGGCTGACGGGTTCGGACGGGTAAAAAAAAAGGATGAGGCCGGCGGGCGCTCATCCTTCTTTTTTCGCGGCACAGGCGGCCGGCTTGTCAGCAGCCTCC
>CAVJKE010000252.1:0-3018 GCA_963649695.1 bacterium | reverse complement strand
TAAAAACAGAAAAAACATCCAAATGAATTATTTTTCTGTTCTTTTTTTACGTTTTTGTGCCGCATATTCGCGGCATAGGAAATGAGAACGCTAAGTTTCATAATGGTGATGTTATGTCTTCTCCTTCCGGCCAATGTTCTTTTTGATAGTTTTTGTTTAAGTTTATTTTTATGTCAAAACCCACCGGCCGGAAGAGAAGACTCTTTAACCGTGGTCTTCTGGAACCTTGAGAACTTCTTCGACTGGAAGGCCGACAGCCTTTCCGAGAGCCCTTCGGACAAGGAATTCTCGTCTTTCGGCAAGAAGCATTGGACCAGAAAACGCTTCAAGGCCAAATGCGAGGCAGTGGCCAAAGCCTTTCTGTGGATAAAGGACAAGGAGGGAAACCTGCCCGATCTCATCGGTCTAGCCGAGGTGGAGAACAGGTTCGTCCTCAAGAGACTTCTGTCGGATACCCAACTCTACAAATTTGACTATGAGATAGTTCATTATGATTCTCCGGATCCTAGAGGCATTGATGTGGCCCTTCTTTACCGCCGTTCCAGACTTAAACCGCTCTCATCCGCTCCGTTACGGGTGCGAGGGCCTGACTCCACTATGCGGACCAGAGATATTCTTCTGGCTGAATTCCTGCTTCCGTGCGGCGACAGCATCGCCTTCCTTGTTAACCACCATCCTTCAAAGTACGGCGGGAAGACGGGGCGGAAGAGGGAAGTGGCGCTCCACCGGCTCCGGGACGCGGCCGACTCCCTTGAGGCCTCAGGCTTTATGAATATCCTAGCGATGGGGGATTTCAACGATGTCCCTGAAAATCCAGCTTTCGGAATATTGACGGAAGCCGGCCGTGGAGCTTTGGTCAACCTTGCCGTGCCGTTGTCTGCGGCAGGGGAGGGAACTATCAGGTATTCAGGTAGATGGGATATGATTGATATGTTCTTCGCCTCCTCGGCTCTTGTACGGAACGGGCATATTCACAGAATGGAAATCCTGAGGATTCCGTTCCTTATGTCCTGGGACAGCGCACATTCGGGGGAAAAGCCTCTGCGGACATATTCAGGACCGCGTTATCTCGGGGGAGTAAGCGACCATTGTCCGATTATGGTGAAGATTGAATGAGTTATCGATAAATATTGTTAAATTTGTCTGACTTTGGTCCGGCGGCGTTTGTCCGCCTGTCCGGAACGATGTCAGATTTTTGTCAGACAACTCAAAAATCACATAATATGGAAATGAAAACCAGAATCAGAGAGAAATTCAGCACTCTCTTCGGAACGGCGGGCGAGGTTTTCGCCTCCGCGGGCCGAGTCAATCTTATCGGTGAACACACTGACTACAACGGAGGATATGTCTTTCCGGGCGCTATAGACTGCGGCATAATGGCCGAGGTCAAGGTGAACGGAACCAAGAAGGTCAAGGCTTTTTCCCTGGACTATGACGAGTATGTCGAGTTCGGTCTCAACGAAGAGGACAAGCCGAAGCAGCAGTGGGCCTGCTACATCTTCGGAGTCTGCCGCGAGACCATCAAGCGCGGAGGCAAGGTCGAAGGTTTCGACACCGTCTTCGCCGGAGATGTTCCGCTCGGAGCCGGACTTTCTTCTTCCGCGGCTCTCGAAAGCACCTTCGCCTATGCCATCAATTCATTGTTCGAGAACAAGATAGACAAGTTTGAACTTGCCAAGATCGGCCAGTCCACCGAGCATAACTACTGCGGAGTCAACTGCGGCATCATGGACCAGTTCGCATCGATTTTCGGAAAGAAGGGCAGCCTGATCCGTCTGAACTGCAAAACTTTGGAGTACAAGTACTTCCCGTTCGATCCGAAGGGCTACAAGGTTGTCCTCATCGACTCCTGCGTAAAGCACGAACTGGCTTCATCGGCCTACAACAAGCGCCGCACCTCCTGCGAGAACGCCGCCAAGGCCATCAGCAAGAACCATCCTGAGGTTGAATTCCTGAGCGATGCCAAGAGGGTTTGGCTGGACGAGGTCCGCGAGGAGATTCCTGAGGAGGATTTCCTCCGCGCCGAGTATGTCATCGGTGAGGTACAGAGGGTTCTCGACGTGTGCGACGCTCTTGAGAGAGGCGACTACGAGACCGTTGGCGAGATGATGTACCAGACTCATTTCGGTCTGAGCAGGCTCTATGAGGTCAGCTGCGAAGAACTCGACTTCCTCAACAAACTTGCCCGCAAGTGCGATGTGACAGGTTCACGCGTCATGGGCGGCGGCTTCGGCGGCTGCACCATCAACCTTGTCAAGGAAGAACTTTACGATGGCTTCATCGCTGCCGTGAAGGAGCAGTTCCCTGCCAGGTTCGGTCACGACCCGAAGATCTACGATGTCGTGATCAGCGACGGCGCCAGGAAGGTGGAATAATATTTTATTTCTTAATACGACAAAGGGTCGCACGGGATTGTTCCTCTGCGGCCCTTATTCATTGAATATGTTATAACCTAAAGCAAAGAGTATAATACGAGTTTACAATATGACCTCTATGTTTAGCGGGAATAAATGGCTTTCTTACAACTGTCTCCGCGATTGCTGAAGCATATTCATAAATAACAGGATCACCTGATTTGTTAATTATTTCGCCCACTTCCGCATTTCCTTCACTGTCAATGACAAGATTTACCAACACCTGCCCAAGAGTGTCATTTTTTGTAAATATGTTCTTCTGAATAAGAGCGTTAAGGCTGTCCAATCCTGCCTTGAATTCCGGTGGGTTTTCTACCAGATATGCAGGATAAATATAGTCAAGATCACCCTTTGATACTGTAGACTTTATCCGATGTGATTTTATAAGCCTATATATCGGTGATATGTCTTCTTGAGGCGAAAGATAATAACTGAACATAGGGCAGAATGTCTTGTCTTTGTATAAACATATCTGGATGAATTTCATATCATCTAAATCTGGATCGGAAACACACTTCTTGGTTTTGAAAAAAGGATTGGATTCAGAGGTTTATAATGTACCCCTTTCTTTGGACAGGAGTAAGTCCATCTTAAGTCAATTCCG
>CAVJKE010000251.1:0-3018 GCA_963649695.1 bacterium | reverse complement strand
CATCTGGCTCAGCGACGAGCTGGTCACCATCAAGACCGACCTGCAGGTCGACGTGACCCTTGAGCAGATGAAGGTCGACAAGAACTACGGACCGGAACTCGCCGACCTGTTCGAGAAGTATGAGTTCAACTCGCTCCTGAAATACATCGGCCACATAGCCCCGGCCAAGCCAGAGGAGGTTTCCGACGCTCCGGCCATCAGGAAAGCCAAACCGGCGGAGGTCGTCAGAGAGGCCGTCAAGGCAAGAATCTGCGCGGTGATCGTCGAAGGGGCCGACCCAAGCATATTCACAAACACAGTGAGGGTGGTCGCCGCAGCCCGCTCGGGAGAGAAGGTCATCTACGGGGAAGGGACGCTCAAGGATTTCACGCACCTGCTTGAGAACCAGGAAGTGGCGAAGTGCGGCGATGAACTCAAACGCCAAGTCAACATCCTCGCGGCCGACGGGGTCACGCTCGGAGGGCGGCTGCACGACATCTCCCTGATGCACTACCTTCTCGACCCGGAGAAAAGTCACAAACTCGAAGTCCTGGCGAAAAGCTATCTGAATATGTCGCTGGACGCTCCGCAGGGTGACGGCGTGCCTTCCACCGGCTCGCTCTTCGACGAGGATCCGCTCCAGGGGCGTGACCGCTCCAAAGAGACAGCGGCCATCCTGCTCCTCCAGGAAAAACTGCGCAAGGAGCTGGAGGACAACAACATCGTCAAACTTTACGACGGGATGGAAGAGCCTCTGCTCAGAGTTCTCGGCAAGATGGAGAGGAACGGGGTCAAGGTCGACGTCAACTCCCTGAAGGAGTTCACGGCCCACCTGAGGGAGGAGATGCTCGAGAGAGAGGCGAAGATCAGGAATATGGCCGGCGACAGCACCCTGAACGTGTCGTCCCCTAAGCAGGTCGGAGTCCTGCTTTTCGAGAAGCTGCGTCTGGCCGACAAGCCGAAGAAAAACAACAACGGGACCTACTCCACGGACGAGGCCACTCTGCTCGACCTTGCTGACAAGCATCCCGTCATCGACGAGATACTTGAGTACAGGGCCGTCCGCAAACTGCTCTCCACCTACATAGAGCCGTTCCCGGGCTTCATCGAGCCTTACGACGGCAAGATCCACACGACCTTCAACCAGGCCCTGACGGCCACAGGCAGGCTGAGTTCCTCGAACCCTAACCTGCAGAACATCCCGATACGCACGGAAAGAGGCAAGGAGATCCGCAAGGCCTTCGTGCCGTCCTCAAGGGACGGGCTGATCCTCTCGGCCGACTATTCGCAGATCGAACTGAGGATAATGGCCCACCTGAGCTGCGACCAGCATCTGGTCAACGCCTTCAAGCAGGGCATCGACGTGCACGCAGCCACGGCGGCCAAGATTTTCGGCATTCCTCACGACCAGGTCACCCCGGACCAGAGACGGGTGGCTAAGACGGCCAACTTCGGGATAATGTACGGAATCTCCTCCTTCGGCCTCGCGCAGAGGCTGAGGATAGGCCGGAAAGAGGCCCAGAAGATCATCGACGACTACTTCGCCGGCTTCCCGTCCATCCTCTCCTTCATAGAGGACACGAAGGCCGCGGCGAGGGAGACCGGCTACGTGGAGACTCTCTTCGGCAGACGGCGCTACCTTCCGGACATCAACGCCAAGAACGGTACTATGAGGGCTCTGGCCGAGAGGAACGCCGTCAACGCCCCGATCCAGGGCACGTCGGCCGACATCATCAAGATGGCGATGATCAGCGTGGACGAGGCGATGCAGGCAGCCGGGATGAAGAGCCGGATGATACTCCAGATCCACGACGAACTTGTCTTCGACACCGTGCCGGAAGAGGTCGAGGCTCTCAAGGCTCTGGTCGTCGACAAGATGGAGAATGTCGTGAAACTTTCAGTACCGCTAACAGTCGAATGCAATTATGGAAAAAACTGGCTCGAAGCCCATTGACGACCTGATCGTCCAGGCGCAGGAAGGCAGCGGGGTGGCTTTCACCGCCCTGTGGGACCGCCACATAGACCTGCTCAAATCCTACATCATGTCGAGGTTCAAGAACATCGACGACTATGTGGCCGATGACATCTGCAGCCGCAGTTTCGAGAAGGCCTTCAGGCAGATCCGCAGTTACGACCAGGACAAGAGCAGGTTTCTGACCTGGCTCTGCACCATCGCCAGGAACACGGCGCTGGACAGCCTGGAGCAGGAGCGGAGGATCCATCCGAAGAACCAGATCGTGTACCTTGACGACGACAGCACGCCTTCCGGGGTAGAGGTCATCCCGGACCAATCGGAAGACGCACTCAACTCGCTGATAAATAGCGAGAACGAGGAAGAGAGAACCAAGTACATCGACCGTCTTCCGGACCTTTACCGGGAGGTGGCCAGGAAACGGCTCATAGACGGGATGAAGTACAACGAGATCGCCGAGGACCTCGGCCTGGAACTGAACACGGTGAAGACCCGCATCCGCAGGGCCAAGGCGATCATAGATGATTTGAGAAAAACAGAGGAGGAAGGAATATGATGACTTACGAGGCCTTCGAGGCCCTGCTTGAAAACACGTTCCCGGACATCACGGAACAGATGGCCGGACAGTTCAGGATGATGGAGGCCGGCTACCGCGACTGGAACGCCAAGATCAACGTGATCTCGCGCAAGGACATAGACAGTCTCTACGACCACCACGTCCTGCATTCGCTGGCGATAGCCCGCTACCTGATGACAATGTGTCCGCAGACATATTCATTGATGAAAGAGCCGGGGACGGAGGTGAAGGTCCTCGACCTCGGCACCGGAGGCGGCTTCCCGGGCATCCCGCTCGCCGTCCTGTTCCCGGAAGTGAAGTTCACCCTGTGCGACTCGGTCGGGAAGAAGACTATCGTGGCGAGGGAGATCTCCACGATGCTGGGACTCAGGAATGTGGAGATCGTGAACGCCAGAGCGGAGAGCCTCGACGGCGGGTTCGATTTCATCGTCTCAAGGGCAGTCACCACCCTGCCGGAGTTCTACAACTGGGTACGCAGGAAGTTCACCCG
>CAVJKE010000250.1:0-3039 GCA_963649695.1 bacterium | reverse complement strand
GTCAGCGATCTCGAATGACACACCGTTGAGAGCCGTTGTCTCGATTTCCTCGGTCCTGAAGACCTTGGACAGATTAGTTACTTTGATCATAACTTGGTGATTTTATTTATTGTTATTTATAATCCATTAAAAGACAAGCACATCGCTGTCGCCGTAGTTGTCGTAGGAAGAGGTGATGACCTTCTCGCCCGGCTCAAGACCTTCGAGAACCTCGTAGAACTGAGGGTTCTGCCTGCCGATGCGGATCTCGCGCTTGACAGCCTTGCCGCCGTCCTTGCTCACGACATAGATCCACTTGCCGCCGGTCTTCTGGTAGAAGGTGCCGCGTGGGATGAGGACCGCCTGCTCCGGCTGGCCCAGCTGAAGGTTCAGGTAATATGTCTGGCCGGTCCTGATGTTGTCTGGCTGCTGGCCCTCGAACTTGAAGTCCGCCTGGAACTTGCCGTCGCGCACCTCAGGATAGACCTTGCGCACCTGCGCGTCGAACTTCTCGCTCTGGCGCTCGAAAGTGGCCTCCAACCCCGGGATTACGCGGTCGATATAGTGTTCGTCGATCTTCGCCTCGATCTTGTAGCTGCCTTCGGAATTGATCTGGCCGATCTTAGTGCCGGCGGCGATGTACTGGCCGAGGTTGGCGTCCAGCAAGCCCAGCACTCCGTCGATCGGGGCCTTGATGGTCAGGCTTTCCTTGCGCCTACGGATCAGCTGCATGTTCGTGCGCATATTTTCAAGACTCTCGCGGAGACTCTTGAGTTCGGTCGTGCGGTAGAGGCTGTCCTGGACCATGCTCTTGAGGGTCAGGTCAAGGTTCTGCTGAGACAGTTCGTAGTCCTCCTCGGCCTTGAGATAGTCCTCCTTCGAGATCAGTTTCTCGGCGTAGAGCTGGCGGTTCTGCTCGTAGGTCCTCTTGTTGCGGCGGGCCTCGGAAGCGTAGCGGAGACGGTTCTGCTCGTGGGTGAGTTTCTGCTGCTCCATCGAGATCATCGTGTTGCGCAGGATGTTCTCCTTCTCGGCGAGTTCAGCCTCGGCGTTGAGGATCTGCAGGTCAAGATTGTCGTTGGAAAGCACCAGAAGCGGTTCTCCGGCCTTCACCTTGGCTCCCTCCTCGACGATGATCTTGTCCACGGAACCGCCTTCCAGAGGGCTGAGCTGGATGGTCACCATCGGCTGCACCTGGCCGCTCACGCGGATGTAGTCGTTGAACTGCCCGTCGGTCACTTCGCTGACGGTCACCGTGTCCTTGTCAACCCTCAGGGTCTTGGAATTGTCCCTGAACACAAGGTACAGCATGAACAGCACGACCACCGCCCCGAGCCACCACGGAACCGCCTTCTTCGTGAAAGCCACTCTCCATCCTTTCTTCTTTTCGATTATCTTATCCATAATATTTTTATTTTCAATGATTTATGAATATTCAAGCTTATCTTGACCCCTCGGACGCTCCTACTGGTCGATGTATTTCACTCCGTTGTAGTAGCTGACGACGCTGCGCTTGATGAAATAGGTCAGCAGCGAGTTGAGCCTCTGCGCGTTAGCCTCGAGGTAATTGTTGGAGGCAGTCTGGAACTCTATCGGTGAGATGAGCCCCTGCTCCAGTTTCTTCCTGTTCAATGAATATGCTTCCTCCTGCACATCGGCCTTCCTTTGCGCCTGGACGTAGGCCGCCCCCGCCCCATCGCGGTCCTGCACGGCCCTGCGGACCTCGGCCGAGATGTCTCTCATCTTCTGGTCGAACTCAGCGTTGGCCTTGGCGACCGCATTCTTCTTGCGGCCTATGTCGCTGTGGCGCTGGAGACCGGAGAAGATCGGGATGCTGAGAGAAAGTTCGACATATTCACCGCCGTTGTTCTTGAACTGAGTCCTGAAAGGGTCTGACACGCTGCTGCTGCCAGGGTAGGTGAAATAGGTCGTGGACCAGCCTGCGTAGGCTGAAAGCGAAGGCAGCAGCTGCCATCTGGCTGTGCTGAGTTCCCGTTTGGCGTTCAGTAGATTGTATTCCGCTATGCGGGCTGACGGATGGTTGTTCTGCGCAAAGTCAACCATATCCTCGACCGTCAGGGAATCGGTCAGCATCCTCTGGTCGTCAAGGGCTGAAGGAAGTTCCTCATCTATGACAAGTTCGTGGTCCTCTGACCAGAACATCACGTCCTCAAGAGTGATTTTAGCATCGTTGAGTTTGTTGTTGGCCTCGACGAGCTGGTACTGTTTGTCGGCGAGGTTGGAGTCCATCTCGACCACGTCCGCGTGGCCCTTCTGGCCGAGTTCCTCCTGCCTCCTGGCCTTGGTCAAGGATTCCTCAGCGACCTCAACCTGCGCCTTGTAGATGTCAGCTAGCTTACTGTAATAGAGAACATTGCAATAGGCTTCCATAGTGGCGAGGCAGATGTCGGCCTCGACCTGGTCCTCAGTGGAGTTGCCAAGGGCTATCGATGTCTTGGTGATTTTCAGATTGTTCACCGCCTTGAAGCCGTTGAACAGCGCGATGCCGGCGCTGACGCCGTAGCTGTTGTGGAAGGATGTGGTGGTGACATAGGTGTTGGTAGCAGGGTCGACGGCACGGCCGAAGTTGTAGTAGGCGTAGGTGCTTCCGCTGATCTCCGGCGAGAAGGCGCTGAAGACGGCGTCCCTTCTGTTAAGCCTGGCGTCATCGTTGGCCGCCTGCTGGATGCGCACCTTGGTGCTGTTGCTGATGGCATATTCCATACAGTCCTTCAGTGTCATCGGATCCGGAAGCGATTCCTGCGCGAAGACCTGGACAACCGCCAGCGCCGCTACCGTTATGACTATCATCTTTTTCATATTCGTTTCTCTTTCGGCTAGGACATAAGCATCAGATATGCCAAAACAGCTATTTAATTATCAATGAATATTTTAGCCACCGCGCAATTTGCCGCGAGTGTTAAATTTTTTAACACAGGGTGTAAATTTATTTTACAAAGTTGTCCGTGACAGATAAGTCACTGTCACTTAACAAATAAAGTAATGTTCTGGTACGGAAATGCGGTTCTCCGTCATATTTGTTGCCAACCAGAAATAGAT
>CAVJKE010000249.1:0-3044 GCA_963649695.1 bacterium | reverse complement strand
GTAAAAGACCAAAGTGCCGGGAAGGTCACAGGCACGGCCGGAAGCGGGAAGGCTGCGGATGGCAAGAATGTGTCGCTCTGGAGCGTTTTCGGAGTGTTCTCAAAGATAGGGGCCTTCACCATCGGCGGAGGCTATGTGATGCTTCCTCTCATCGGCGACGAAGTCACCAAAAGGGGCTGGATCAGCGAGGAAGACTACAAGGATGTCACCGTGCTGGCCCAGAGCGCCCCGGGAATCCTCGCCATAAACATCGCATACTATGCGGGTTACCGCATCAAGGGAGTCAAAGGCAGCATAGTGGCGGCCATCGGCGCGGCCCTGCCGTCATTCCTCATCATCCTTGCGATAGCGATGGTGTTCACGAATTTCAAGGACAATGTCTATGTCCGCAAATTCTTCCAGGGAATAAGGCCCGTGGCCGTGGCGCTCATCCTCTCGGCGGCTTTGAATATGGTGAAGGGATCCCGGTGGACATGGTGGGCCGCCGTCCTGGCGCTCGGGACGATCTTCCTCGTGGCGTTCCTCAGCGTCTCGCCTATCTGGATCATTCTTACAGTCATCGCAGGAGCCATAAGTATTTCGATTATAAAAGACAGGAGGAAATAGGATGATACTCTTCTGGGAACTTTTCTACACTTTCTTTCTGATAGGCCTGCTGAATTTCGGCGGCGGCGGAGCGATGGTGTCGCTCATACAGAGCCAGGTGGTCACCCTCCACGGATGGCTGACCGAAGGAGCGTTCACCGACATCGTGGGCATCTCACAGAGCACCCCTGGCCCTGTGGCCATAAACTGCGCCACCTACGTGGGCTACGAAGTCATCCATTCGGCCGGCTACGGAGTGGGACTCTCCATCCTGGGATCCTTCCTTTCCACCCTCGCAGTCGTCCTGCCTTCGTTCCTTGTGTTCCTGGTGGTCATCAGAATATTCAATAAATATCATTCCAGCCAGGCCTACGCCTACGTTATGGCAGGTCTCCGTCCTGTGGTGGCCGGCCTCATCGCCGCAGCCGCTATCGTGCTGACGCTCCACGTGCGGCCGTTGTCCATCATCCAGGAGAATTTCCCGAACTGGATCGCCTGGGTCCTGTTCATCCTCGCGCTGGTTCTGAACCAGTTGAAGATCCTCGGTCCGATCTCCATCATCCTCTGCGCCGGCCTCATCGGCCTGTTCGTCTTCTGACGCGGACGGTCTCCGGCATCAGACACCGGCACGACCGCCGAGCCTCAGCTGGACAATGGAATTTTAGCGGCCTGCCGCACCGGCGAGCCTGCCGGAGTCCGCATCACCGCATCCCGCATCACCGGAGTCCGCATCAGGCGCAGGCGGGCGTCTCCTTACCGTTCGAGGCAGCGAACTCGTTGGCGGCGGCCAGGGCAGGGACGATGTTGTCGAATATGTTCCCGCGGCCGACTTCCTTGTCCACTCCGAACTTCTCCAGAGTGTGCATCACCCGGGGCTGAACGCCCGAAAGGATGACCCGCACTCCCCTCTTCCGGGCCATGTCGCAGAGATTCCGCAGGTTCTTCACACCGGTCGAATCGATGAACGGAACCTTGCGCATACGGATGATCCTCACGCAGGTGTCGTTGCTCTTCCTGTTCTCGAACTCCTCCGAACGGGCGGCGAGGCCGAAGAAATAAGGCCCGTTGATCTCATAGATTTCCACACCCTTGTGGATGTCAAGATATTCAGTGTCCTCAAGCGAAGCTTTCTCGTCGTCCTCTGTGGCCGCGAGACGCGCCTGGTCCAGCACCTCGATGCTGGAAGTCTGCATCATACGCCTGACAAACATCACGATGGCCAGAAGCACGCCCACCTCGATGGCCACGGTGAGGTCGATGACGACGGTGAGGAAGAAGGTGATCAGAAGCACCGCCACATCGGACCTGTCGCCTTTGAGCAGGTAGCGGAAGGTCCTCCACTCGCTCATATTGTAGGCCACGACGACAAGGATCGCCGCAAGGCAGCTCAGAGGCACATAGACCGCGTACGGCATCAGGAAAAGGTAGATGAGCAGCAGCACCGCGGCGTGCACTATGCCGGCCACGGAGGTTCTGGCTCCGTTGTTGATGCTCGCCATGGTCCTCGCGAGCGCTCCCGTGGCAGGGATTCCGCCGAAGAGAGGTGTCACGATGTTCGCTATTCCCTGGCCTATGAGTTCGGTGTTGGAGTCGTGCTGCTTGCCGGTCACTCCGTCCGCCACCAACGCCGCGAGCAGGGACTCGATGGCGCAGAGGATGGCGATCGTGAAGGCCGGGGACACAAGGTTCCGCACATCGCCCCAGCTGAGGTCAGGCATCGTCGGCTTCGGCATTGGAAGGCCTTCGGCGAGTTCCGGGAACTTGGAGCCGATGGTGGCGAAGTCTATGCCACAGAACCTGCTCAGGAGAACCGAGGCCAGAGTGCCGAGCAGCAGAGCCGCCAGCGATCCCGGAATCTTCTTCGGGCCGAACTTGTTCCAAAGCACGATCACCGCAAGGCAGCCCGCGCTCAGGGCCGTCTCAAGCCAGTTTATGTTGCCGATGTTCTTGAAATAGCAGATCCATTCCGGGATGAATCCCGAAGGCACGGAGACATCCGTGAGTCCGAAGAAATCCTTCATCTGCGTGGAGAAGATCGTCAGGGCGATACCGCTGGTGAAACCCACGACAATCGGGTAAGGGATGAAGTGGAACACTGTTCCGAGGCGGCACAGGCCCATCACGATGAGGATCACTCCCGCCATTATCGTGGCGATGGTGAGTCCGGCCATCCCGTACTTGGCCACGATTCCGGCCACTATGACAATGAAGGCGCCGGTCGGCCCGCCGATCAGGAAGCGGGAGCCTCCGAAGACGGAGACCAAAAATCCCGCGACGATTGCGGTGATAAGTCCCTGCTGGGGCGTGACTCCGCTGGCGATTCCAAACGCGATTGCAAGCGGAAGGGCGATGATGCCGACAATCACACCTGCGATGAGGTCGGAGACGAATCTCTCCTTGCTGTACCGTCCCTTCTGGAAAAGATGGAAGAATTTGGGACGGAATACTCTTGTGTACTC
>CAVJKE010000248.1:0-3099 GCA_963649695.1 bacterium | reverse complement strand
CTTGTCAGCACCGATGAATACGCACTCCTGTACGTAGGCGCCCTTTACCTCAGGCTTCGCCATTCCTTCCTTCCTGAGCTTCTTGATGAGCTTGCCAGGAGCGTTAGGTACGTTGGTGTACATGATGGCCGTGTTGCCTTCGAGAACCTCGAGGAGGCTCTTCTTGTCTTCACTGTCGGAAGCTTTGAGCACATGGGCGAACAGGGTGTTCTTCACTACTGAAAGCTTGATGCCGGCGTCGAAGCAGGCACGGCGGAGTTTCGTGGTGTCTTTAGCGTTCAGTCCGGAGATATCCGTGATGTAGAAGTTAGGATACTCGTTGAGCTCGGCTGAGATGCTTTCAATAATCTGACCTTTTAATTCTTTCTTCATAATGAAATCTGTTTTTACTCAGCGGAGCTGCCGCTTGTGAATGCTTTAACATCGATCTTGACACCAGGACTCATGGTCGTGCAGATAGACGCGCTCTTGAGATAGGTGCCTTTAAGAGCCTGAGGCTTCAGTTTCAGAATCTCGTTCAGAAGAGCGGTCGCGTTCTCGCAGATCTGGGCAGGAGTGAATGAAACTTTGCCGATGGCCGCATGTATGATTCCGGTCTTGTCGACCTTGAAGTCGATCTTACCGCCCTTGACATCCTTGACAGCGTTGCCGACTTCCATCGTAACGGTGCCTGTCTTAGGGTTAGGCATAAGGCCTCTCGGTCCGAGGATACGTCCAAGGACACCGACTTTGGCCATAACTGAAGGGGTGCAGATGATGACGTCCACATCTGTCCAGCCGCCTTTGATCTTCTCTACATACTCGTCAAGTCCAACGTAGTCGGCGCCGGCTTCCTTAGCCTCGGCCTCCTTGTCAGGAGTACAGAGAACAAGGACTCTGACGACTTTACCTGTTCCGTTAGGAAGGGTGACCACGCCACGGATCATCTGGTTCGCCTTACGAGGGTCTACGCCGAGGTTGGCGGAGAGTTCTACTGAGGCGTCGAATTTCGTGTAGGTGATGTCCTTCAACATTTCACACGCCTTGGCGAGAGTGTACGCCTGTGAAGCGTCGTATTTAGCTTCGACAGCTTTCTGGTTTTTTGTTGTTCTACTCATTGCGTTGTGAAATTAAAGGTTCTCAGGGAATGTTCCGGTGACCTTGATACCCATGCTTCTCGCGGTACCTGCAACCATCTTCATCGCTGAAGCGAGAGTGAATGCGTTAAGGTCTGGCATCTTGCCTTCGGCTATCTCTTTCACCTGGTCCCAGGTGATGGATGCGACTTTCTTTCTGTTAGGTTCGCCTGAACCCTTCTGGACTTTAGCCGCTTCCTTGATGGAGATGGCTACTGGCGGTTGTTTAACCTCGAACGTGAAGGACTTGTCTGAGAAGACTGTGATCACTACAGGCACAATCTTTCCGGCGCTCTGCTGGGTGGCAGCGTTGAACTGCTTGCAGAAGTCCATAATGTTCAAGCCTTTGGAACCGAGAGCCGGTCCTACCGGAGGAGCTGGATTGGCAGCCCCCGCTTTGATCTGGAGCTTGATGAATCCGGTAACTTCTTTTGCCATAATTGTTTGTTATTCTTTTGTTACTTGAGTAAAGCTGAGTTCCAGCAGGGTCTTCCTGCCGAAAATCACAACTACAACTTTGAGTTTGCTTCTGTCTTCTTCGATAGCGTCGACTATACCGTTGAAACCGCTGAACGGGCCGTCCGTGATCTTCACAGATTCGCCGACCTCAAAATTGACCTCGGTCTCGACAGGGTTGTCCACATTCTGGTCCTGATTACCGATAATCCACTGCGCCTCTTCATCACGGATAGGCACAGGGACTCTTTCTGTCATATTTTTGGTTGTCTTCTTTTCAGTGAGGAAACCGGACATTCCAGGGATGTCGTTGCGGATAATGTATTCAAGTTCCGGGGAAAGCTGAGCCTGTATCAAGACATAACCAGGATAAAGCAGCCTTTCGACCACTTTCCTTTTGTTATTCTTGGTGACGATCTCACGCTTTACCGGAACAAGCACCTGAGCGACCTGATCCTTCAGTCCAAAGCGCTCTATCTCCTTCTCGAGATAGTCTTTGGCTTTCTTTTCTTTGCTTCCAGCTGTCCTGAGGACATACCACTTCATGTCAGCCATATGGTAATCAAAAAATTACAATGTGTAAATCGCTGTCATAAGATGCTCGAAAGCGAAGTCAACCACGAAGAGAACAACAGCAAGAATCACAGTGGCGACCATAACGAGAAGGGCGGAGCTCTGAAGCTTCTCCCAACTTGGCCACGTGACTTTCTTGGTGAGTTCAACGAATGACTCTTTGCAATAGTTAATGAACTTTCTCATCTTTGCATTTAATGGACTCCGTAATTTGGAAGCGTCTACGATGTCTGTTAAACAATTACCAAATCGTAACCTTTGATATTTTGCAGGGGAAGCAGGATTCGAACCCACATCGACGGTTTTGGAGACCGCTGAACTACCCTTGTTCTATTCCCCTAGAAAAGGCGGTGCCTTGCGGGTCACCGCCTCTGTATGGTGTAGAATTACTCTACGATCTTGATAACCTGGCCGGCACCTACGGTACGTCCACCTTCGCGGATGGCGAACTGGAGACCTTCGTTAAGGGCTACAGGAGTGATGAGCTGAACATCGATCTCGACGTTGTCGCCTGGCATAACCATCTCGACTCCTTCAGGAAGGCTGATCTCACCGGTAACGTCAAGAGTACGGATGAAGAACTGAGGACGATACTTGTTGTGGAATGGAGTGTGACGTCCACCCTCTTCCTTCTTGAGGACGTAGATCTGAGCCTTGAAGTGCTTGTGAGGGGTGATAGAGCCTGGCTTGGCAACAACCTCGCCTCTCTTCACTTCCTTCTTGTCGATACCGCGGAGAAGAAGACCTACATTGTCTCCAGCCTCTCCCTGGTCGAGGAGCTTGCGGAACATCTCGACACCGGTAACAACGGTGCTTCTAGGAGCGTCACCGAAGCCGACGAGTTCAACAGGATCGTTGACGTGGATGGTACCGGTCTCGATACGTCCGGTAACTACAGTTCCACGGCCGGTGATTGAGAAGATGTCCTCGATAGGCATAAGGAACGGCTTCTCGT
>CAVJKE010000247.1:0-3113 GCA_963649695.1 bacterium | reverse complement strand
GATCTTTTTTGTCGTTTTCAAGTCTTGAACTTGCGTCCGTTCCTGAAAGCGGGTGCAAAGGTAGTACTTTTTTCATTCCCTCCAAACTTTTTCCAACATTTTTTTGCCTGTAGTTTTCAACAACCGGGTGTTGAAACCGACCGTAAACCGATGTAACCTGCTGATACTCCAAGCAGATGATAAAATTAAAAAAATCGGCCTCCGAGACACCCCGGAGGCCGATTTTATGAAATTCAAGCCTGAAACTACATTCCGGCAGCGACGATCAGACCAAGTCCTACGATGAAGAAAAGGAACATAAGGCCGAGAAGATTGTAGACTTTCTTGCTGGATCCCTTGAACTCCTTCCAGACGAAGACACCCCAGATGGCAGCCACCATAGGAGCGCCCTGGCCGAGAGCGTAGGAAACGGAAGCTCCGGCCTTGCCGGCGGCGATGTAGCTGAGGGCTGTACCGATGCACCAGATGCAGCCTCCGAGCATACCTACGAGATGGGTCTTGGCGTTGCCTTTGAAATATTCACTCATCTTGACAGGCTCGCCCTGGAACGGCCAGGTCATAAAGATAGGGCCGAACACGAAATGGCTGACGAGGACGGCGAGAGCGAAGATGACCATAGCGGTGTAAGGTCCGACCTTGCCGGCAGCCATATCCGCGAAATCATTGAGGTCCATAGCCTTCATCACGAATGATGAGAAGAAGGACATCACGATACCAGAAATGATGGCGAGGATGATGCCTTTACGCTGGTCTGCCTTGCTGATCTCGGCGTTGCCGGCCTTCTTGCCGGAAGCGACTCCGTTGATGACCACTGCGACCACAACCAGGGCCACGCCAAGCGCGAGAAGGCTGAGGTTGCTCTTGAGAGCGCCCTGGGAGACTTCCACGCGGAGGTTGTTGATGACTCCAAGCACGAGGGCGAGACCGCAGCCTACAGGGAAGGCCACGGACATACCTGCGATGGAGGTGGAGGCGCTGAGGCAGATGTTGGAGAGGTTGAAGATCACACCACCGATGATGATGCTGATGATGGAGGCCTTGTCAGCCTGCGCGAGATCCTGAAGGAACGGACGGCCTACAGGGCCGAGCGAACCAAGGGTGAAAGCGAGGATCAGGGAGAGGATGACCATTCCGATCACATAGTCCCAGTAGAAGAGTTCGTATCTCCAGCTCTTCGCGGCCAGTTTCTGTGTGTTACCCCAGGAGCCCCAGCAGAGCATGATGATGAAGCAGAAAAACACTGCCAGACCATAACTGTTTACAATGAACATAATTGATTATTTTTTTTAATGAATATATGCCTTGAACATTACTGTGCCATGAAGGCTTCGGCCTCGGCCCTTGACGGGATGGCGGTCTGCGCGCCCATCTTCGTCACAGCGAGAGCGGAGACGGCGGTGGCGAACTCGGCGGCGTCCCTGAGCGACTTGCCTTCGGACAGAGCAACGCAGATGGAACCGCAGTAGGTGTCACCCGCGCCGGTGGTGTCGACAGCCTTGACCTTGCGGGCCTGGACGAACTGAGGCTCTCCCCCGTCGAGGATCAGCGAACCCTTGCTGCCCATAGTCACGATCATGTTCCCCACACCCTTGCCGAAAAGCACCTTGGCGGCCGCGGCGGCGGATTCCTTGTCAGTCACAGGCATACCGGAGAACGACGCGAGTTCGGTCTCGTTCGGGATGAACAGGGAGATGTACTTGAATATCTCCTCAGGGAGTTCCGCGTAAGGAGCAGGATTCAGTACCACGAAAGCTCCGGCCTCGTGGGCGATCCTCGCGGCCTCCACTACGGCAGGGACAGGAATCTCGAGCTGCATAAGGAGGATGTCGCAGGACTTGAGGGCGGCCTCGGAGGCCTTGATGTCCTCAGGAGTGAAGTCGATGTTGGCTCCGGAAGCCACCACGATGCAGTTCTCGGCATTGCCGTCGACCGTGATCAGAGCGACTCCTGAAGGCTTGTCAGAGCGGATGACCCCGCTGACATCGATTCCTTCTTCTTTGTAATGTTTGATCGAGTTGTCACCGAAGACATCGTTGCCGACCTTGCAGATGAAGGAGACATCGCCTCCGACTCTTTTCGCGGCCACAGCCTGGTTAGCGCCCTTTCCTCCGGCGCTCATCGTGAACACTCCACCGAGAACGGTTTCACCGGGAGCCGGAAGGACAGGCGTCTTCACCGTCATGTCCGTGTTGCTGCTCCCCAAAATCAGAATTTTCTTCATATCACTTATATGGTTATCCAAAATTGTCCGTCCAGGGAAATCCTGAACCGATCCAATTCATCAAAGGTAGGCAAAAAAACACATAATATAATAGGTACGTGCCAAAAATTGAACCCGAAAACGCAAAAAAGGGATGACCCGGCCGGGGGGCATCCCTTTTTATAAGGTAAGGTGGAGGAATATTACATCATACCACCGTTAGGCATAGCCTGGGCAGCCGGCTCCTTCTCAGGGATGTCGACGATGCCGCACTCGGTTGTCAGGAACATACCGGCGACGGAAGCGGCGTTCTCAAGAGCGACACGGGCCACCTTTGTAGGATCGATGACACCTGCCTCGAACATATTCACATATTCATCGGTGCGGGCGTTGTAGCCGAAGTCGCCTTCGTTCTCGCGGATCTTCTGGATGATGACGCTGCCGTCGACACCTGCGTTCTGGGCGATCTGACGGAGAGGCTCCTCGATCGCACGGGCGATGATGTGGATACCTGTGGTCTCGTCCTCGTTCTCTCCCTTGAGGTCCTTGAGGGCCTCGGCGGCGCGGATGTAGGAGACTCCACCTCCAGGAAGATAACCTTCCTCGACAGCGGCGCGGGTGGCGTTGAGAGCGTCCTCGACCCTGTCCTTCTTCTCCTTCATCTCGATCTCGGAACCTGCGCCCACGTAGAGCACAGCGACTCCGCCGGCGAGCTTGCCAAGCCTTTCCTGAAGTTTCTCCTTGTCATAGTCTGAAGTAGTGTTCTCGATCTGCTTGCGGATCTGGGCCACCCTGTCAGCGATGGCTTCCTTGTCGCCAGCACCGCCAACGATGGTGGTGTTGTCCTTGGTGATGGTGACCTTCTCGGCCTTTCCGAGCATATCAGGAGTGGTGTTCTCAAGAGTGAAGCCTC
>CAVJKE010000246.1:0-3125 GCA_963649695.1 bacterium | reverse complement strand
AGGCTGATGTGGCCAGCGCCTACCGTCTGGACGACCTCAATCTCAGTATAGCATCTGAGGCAGGCACGGCGATAGACTTCTCGAAGGGTACTGAAATTGAAGACGGTGGCGATGACGGTGGCGACACCGACTACACCAAGGCGGAGCAGAAGACCGTCAAGGACTTCATCGCAGCCGCCGCGACATCGAAGTACTATCGCCTCAAGGGAAAGGTCAGCGGTTTCAATTCGCAATATTGCAGCTTCGACCTGACCGACGAGACCGGCTCAATCTACGTCTACAGCGTGGACAACAAGTCTGACTGGTCAAGCAAGATCAAGGACGGCGGCACAGTCGAACTTGCAGGCAAGTACGAGCACAACTCAAAGGACGAGGTGGTCAATGCCTACATCATCAGTTTCGAGGAAGGCTCTTCAGACCCGGCAAAGGAGATGACGATCGCCGAGGCTCTCGCGGCGGAAGCCGGAACGAATGCGATAGTTTCCGGAACCGTGGCAGGAACTTACCAGAGAGGCTTTGTCATCACCGACGGCAAGGATTATCTCCTGGTTTATGACGGCAGCGAATGCAAAGCCGAACTCAAGGACAATGTGAAAGTCAGCGGAACCACTGCCTCTTACGGCGGACTCATCCAGCTGTCTTCACCTGCCGTCACGGTCGTCTCTTCTGGCAACGAACTGAATCTCCCTGAACCTAAGGTTCTTGACGGAGCGGCGCTCGATGCTTACGAATCCAGCAAGATCGAGTACATTACCTACGAAGGAACTCTCTCTGTCAGCGGAAATTACTATAATGTTGAAGTCGCCGGGGCAAGCGCCCGCATAGGAAGCCTTTCCTACATCAACAGCAGTTTCAACGCAAACTCCTACGACAAGACCAACGTCAAGGTTACCGGATTCTTCGTCGGCCTTTCAGGATCAGGCAACAAGTACGTCAACACTATGGTGACCGACCTGAAACCGTCAGACTCCGACTACCTGAATGTCAGCACGACCGCCATCAGCGCCAAGGCTGAGGACACGTCCGTCACCTTTGACATCAAGGCGAATGTGGCCTGGACAGTCACATCTGACAACGCTGCCTACACCGTTGAGCCGGCTTCCGGAGACAAGGACGCCACTGTGACCGTAAAATTCGCGGCCAACGAGACCGACAAGGATGTGAATGTCAACATCACCGTCGCCACGACTGCCGATGTCGCCACCAAGTCTTACACGATCGCGCTCACCCACAAGGGCAAGGGAGCGGCAGGAAGTTTCGCAAGCAGCATCGTATGGACTACTACCACCGACAATAATTCTTCTTCAGATAAAGCCACCATCAACGGCGGCGAACAGGTCGAGGTGCTGAAATTGGGTACAAGCAAGAAGGTCGGCTATGCCACCATCTCTGTCCCTGCCGGCACGAAGAAGATTTCCTTCTATGCGCTTGCTTGGAAGGGTAAGACCGTGCAGGTTGAACTCGACTGCAACGACAAGGCTGTCGCCGATCCTGTCTCGCCTCAGGCGAATGATGGTTGCTCGAACACATCTCCTTACACCATCACCGGTGTCACCGACGCTGACAAGTACACGATTGACGTGACTTCGCTCAATGGCGGCCAGGCTTTGGCGGAGGCGACCACGATGACCTTCAAGACCATCAAGGTCAAGGACTACAGGGCGGTCATCTTTGGCTTGAACGCTGAAAAGTAGCGACGGTCAATAATTTATGAGTATGAAAGGTGCCGCCCGCTTTTCGGGCGGCTCCTTTTACCCTCTAAGAGGCTCCCGGGAAGCGCTCCCCGGACCGGCTTTCAGAACGGTCCGCAGACAGGCTTCCGAAACTGCCTCTGGTAAAAAATAACGAACAAGTGGGAATAATATCGATGAATATCGCAGGACAGGTCCGCCGCCGCTTCAGCGGGGCGGGACTTGCCCTGCTTTTCTTTATGACGGCGGTGACCGGACTCGTGTCCTGCGAGAAGACGGACAAGGAGGAGGCCGTTCCGCCGAAAATCGAGATCAAGAATCCGGAGATCAGCGCCGAGGGCGGCCAGAAATTCGTGGCTGTGACAGCCTCGTCGTCCTGGCGGCTGACTGTCACCGATGATGCCGGAACCGAGAACCCTGACTGGCTCTCGGTCAACAGGACCTCGGGAGAGTCCAGCATGGATGTGACCCTGACAGTCAGGGAGAACACCTCGGAGGAGAGCCGTTCCGCCACCTTCACCGTCACCACGGCCGGAGGTTCGGCGAAGGCGAGCGTCACCCAGGCCGGAGTCCAGAAAAAGACCCCGGACCCGACTCCGACCCCCGGCCGCGGCGGCAACCTCACCAACGCCACCAAGTGGCTGGAACTCCCTGCCATACCGTCCGGCACCAGCGCTTTCACCCATTCGATGGAGATCAGCGGAGTCAAGACGAGGAACTATTCCTTCATCTGGGACTACAGCAACCTTGTCGCCCCGTGGGTGGCCTACCCGCTCTGCAAATGGAACATCGGCTCCGGCGGCCGCACCAACTCCTGGGGGCTCGACCCTCTGCTTGAAGAAGAAGATCAGCCGGTGCTTTACAGAGGCTACTCAGAAGGCAACTCGGGCTGGTACGCCAGAGGCCACCAGATCCCTTCCGCCGACAGGCTGGTATATTCAGGGAACACACAGACTTTCTATGGCACGAATATGACCCCGCAGCTCAACGACAATTTCAACGGGACCATCTGGGCGAACCTTGAAAGCTCCGTCCGTTCGTGGGCCAACAGGTCCGACACCCTCTATGTGGTGACCGGCTGCGTCATCGACTACAAGGACGGAGAGACGGTGAAGTACGTTCTCGACAATGTCGGCAAGAAGGTCACCGTTCCGACCGCCTACTACAAGGTCGTTCTGCGCTACCTGAAGAACTCTACCATAGGCTACTCGGGCTACTGCGCCTGCGCCGTCTGGATGGACCACAAAGCCTACTCCTCCAAGAATGTGGACAAGTCATATTCAATGTCGGTGGACGCTCTGGAAGAGAAGTTGGGAATGGACTTCTTCGTGAACCTCCCGTCAGCGGTGGGTGAGGAGACCGCCGCGAAGATAGAGGCCGAAGATCCGTCGAAGGTCTCCTGGTGGTGGTAGACCCGCTGCCGAGGAGGTATAT
>CAVJKE010000245.1:0-3130 GCA_963649695.1 bacterium | reverse complement strand
CCACATGACATCACACAAAACAAAAACTGGATCAAAATGAGAATAGCAGAATCTGAACTGATCATCAACGCCGACGGCTCCGCGTTCCACATCCACCTGAAACCGGAAGAACTTGCCGACACCGTCATTCTGGTAGGAGACCCCGGAAGAGTCGAAATGGTGGCCGGCTTCCTCACCGACATCGAATTCCGCCACCAGTCGAGAGAGTTCGTCTCCACCACAGGAAAGTATAACGGCAAACGCGTCACAGTGCTGTCCACGGGCATCGGCACCGACAACATCGACATCGTGATGACTGAACTCGACGCCCTCGCCAACGTCGACTTCACCACCCGCGAGCCGAAAAAAGAACACCGCACCCTCACCGTCCTGCGCATCGGGACCTGCGGAGCGGTGCAGGCCGACATCCCTCTGGGCTCCGCCATCTTCTCTGAATATTCAGTCGGCTGCGACGGTCTGATGAACTGGTACGCCGACCGCGACGCCGTCACCGACAAGGCTATGGAGGAGGCGTTCAAGAAGCACACACACTGGAACGAGAATCTCCCGTCACCGTACTTCGTCAAAGCCAGCGACAAGCTGTTCAAGCTGTTCGAGGACTGCTCGGTCAGAGGAATGACCATCTCGGCCTCGGGATTCTACGGGCCTCAGGGCAGAGTCGTCCGCCAGGGACTGGCGATGCCGGACATGATCAAGGATTTCGAATCGTTCCGCTACGGCGACCGCAGGATCACCAATTTCGAGATGGAAAGCTCGGCGGTGGCCGGAATGGCGAAACATCTCGGACACGAGGCCGGCACGATCTGCTGCGTGATAGCCAACAGGCATCTGAAGAACAGCAATCCTGACTACAAGCCGCAGGTCAAGGAAGTCGTGAAGCTGGCTCTCGACAGACTCACGAGATAAATCATTGTTATTGAAACAGCTCTCCGGCTGAACGGCCGGAGACACTTATTGGTCGCGATGTCCTATGCTGCTGTTGAAGCGGCTTAGGACATTTTCCGAATAGGTCTTCGTGATCGGAATCGGAGCTATCGCGTCATTGTCAAGGTCAAGCTCGTAGCCGTCCTTCTCCTTGCGCAGCACCTTCACCTTGTCCATATTCACTATGTACTTCCTGTGGCAGCGGACAAGGCTGCTTCCTCTGAAACTCTCCTCGACCGCCTTCAGCCGGCAACGGAGCATATACCTTTTAAGGTCGCCCTTGCTGTCCGTGTACCAGACGATTATGTAGTTGTCATCGGATTCGATGTAGAACAGGCTCGACGCGCTTACGCAGAGCTTGAGGCCGCCGCTGTTGTCGAACAGGGTGATCTTCTCGAGCCTCGACACGGGAACGGTCTCGTCGGAGACCACGTCGCCGTAGTTCATAAGGCGGATGATCTGGTTCTTGTCCTGGATCGCCCAGTACATTCCTGCCAGGATGTACGGAATCACCAGCGAGATGGTGCCGTAGAGAAGGGCGTTGCCCAGGGTGACCGGGAACTTGTCCCAGCCGATGCCCGTGATCGGCACCGTGATGAAAGAGTAGGCAAGGCAGATCACGACCACTTCACTGAGACACCAGGCGATGTAGCCCAGGAAGGTCATCTTCAGTTTCGCCCTCGTCTTGTACATTATGTACTTGCTGAAGATCACGACAAGCAGGGCTCCCACGGCGAAAAGGACGGTGAAGACGAAAAACTTCGAGTTGCCGAGCGCCATCCAGCTGTTGTGGGAGAAAGGAAGGCTCATCAGAAGGAACACGACCGAGAACAACGCCGTGAAGGTCACGGTGTAGACCAGCTGGCTCTTCCCCCTGAAGTAGGCGGGAAGCGGGGTGTTGAAAAATCCCATCTTCATTCCTTTTTACAAGGCAAATATAACACTTTTTATGATTAACAAAAAGCCGCGGTTCGCCACAGATTTGGCTAAATCGCCACAGGATGACCTCAACTCGCTACTTACTGAAGGTATTCGCCACTTAATTTTTGACCCTCGCGCGTTAGTGGATATTTTTGTCTGGTTTCCGCGGGATCGGGATAATGATATTCCCGGACACCACGGTTTTAAACGGAACATAACTTAAAGCGAACAGCGATATGAGAATAATCGGCACCGGAAGCGCGCTTCCGAAAAAAGTCGTCACCAACGATATGCTCACAGGTTTCCTGGACACGAGCGACGAGTGGATCTTCCCACGCACCGGCATCAAGACAAGACACGTGGTCACCGACGAGAAGATCGAGGACCTCGGGACAGAGGCCGTCTCCAAAGCCTTGGAGATGTCAGGCCTCAAGGCGGAGGACATCGACCTGTTCGTCGTCTCGAATGTAGTTTCCGAGTTCACCACCCCGGGAATGAGCTGCATCATCGCAGAGAAACTCGGGATCAGCTGCCCGATGTTCGACATCAACTGCGCCTGCCCGGGCTTCATCTACGCTCTTGACATGGTCGAGACCTACTACAAGGCCGGAAAGATCAAGAACGCCATCATAGCCTGCGTGGAGGAGCCGAGCCGTATGGCCAGCTGGAAAGACAGAGGGACCTGCGTCCTGTTCGGCGACGGGGCCGGAGCGGTGGTGCTGACCGAAGGCGACAATGTCAAAGGCACGAGACTTAACGCCGAGCCGTCGGTCGAGCAGATCTGGCAGACAAGAGTCCTGATGGACACCCCGTACGTCACGAAAAAAGAGGAAAGCACTCCTCTGCAGATGAAGGGCCGCGAGGTCTTCAAGTTCGCCGTCAACGCCTGCACGAAGGGCGTGAAGGGGCTTCTGGACGAACTCGGCATCAATCCTGACAACGTGGACTACTTCATGGTCCACCAGGCCAACCAGAGGATCATCGACTCCATCATCTCTTTCATGGGCCAGCCGGCGGAGAAGTTCCCTGTGAACATCACAGACCACGGAAACTCATCCTCGGCGTCCTGCCCTATCCTTCTTGACGAGTGCAACCGCAAGGGGATGTTCAAGAAGGGAGACATCATTGTCTTCAGCGCCTTCGGAGCCGGCCTGCTTTCAGGAGCCGCGGTGATTGAATGGTAATCTGAAATTAATTAGTATATTTGCAAGTCTATGATAAAAAGTGTAATATGTGACCTGCTCGGCATCGAACGGCCTCTCTTCCAAGGAGGTATGGCCTGGAT
>CAVJKE010000244.1:0-3135 GCA_963649695.1 bacterium | reverse complement strand
AAGATGTGTATAAGAGACAGGTGCCTTGCCGCACTTCACGGCAAAACACTGCAAGATAGTCAAAATATTCGGTTTCTCCCAGCCTTCGAAGATTAATATTTTTGTTAACTTCGCAGTCGACAATTCAAGAAACAATGGCGAAATTTGGTCTTATAGGTGATCCCATCAAGGGATCGGGCAGCCCGGCGCTCTTCCAGGCCGCCTACAAAACGGCACCCGGGGAAGGATATTCATACGGCCTGATCGAAGGCGGCGACTTTGAAGCCTCCTACGCCAGGTTTCTGAATGAATATGCCGCCGTCAACGTGACAGCCCCGTTCAAGGAGCTGGCATATTCAAAAATCCTTGAACTCGCCCGCAAGGGAGAGGGAACCGTCTCGGGGCCGGCGAGCCGCATCGGAGCCACCAACCTGCTGGTCAAGACGGCCAAAGGCATCGAGGCGCACAATTCCGATTTCACGGGGATCGTCACCGCAGTGGTCGAGGCATATTTCCCGGGCATCGTGGAGGAATTCATCGGAAACTTCGGAGACAGGTTCTTCGTCAAGATGCACCAGTTCTTCCTGATGACGCTCAGCCGCACATTCTCACGCCAGCCTCAGGCACTTGTGGTCGGCTGCGGAGGAGCGGGCAGAGCGGCCGCCGTGGCCGCCGCCGAGCTGGGATTCGCCACGATGCTGATGAACCGCACCCCCGAGAAGGCCCAGGCCATCGCAGAAGCCCTTCCCGAGTACGGTTTCCTGCCGGACCCGATCTCCGATTTCAAGGAAGCTTTCAAGGAATGCGACCTCGTCATCTACACCCTGCCGATGGCCTTGCCGGAGATCGCGGAACTCTCCGCCGACGACTTCGCCTTCTCCCTGACCGAGGAAGGTGTCGGAGCCGGCCAGCCCAAGGTGGTCCTCGAGGCCAACTACAAGAATCCGTCCTTCGACGAGACCGCAAGGCAGAAGATGGCCGCGGCCGACGCCGTCTACATTCCAGGCACACGCTGGCTTCTCTACCAGGCCCTGACCGGCTACCCTCTGATGACGGGAGTCCAGCCGGACCTCAAGGCAATGGCCGAGACGATGAAATAAGACAAACCAAAAGGCCGCCCCACGGCTATGCGGAGCGGTCCTATAACAAAAGAGGCGTGACCGGACCGGCCGCGCCTCTTCTATTATGTGTACACACCTCTGCGATTAGAAAGCGTAACGGATACCGAGACCGAAGGTGAAGATACCGTCGCTCCAGACACCGCCGTCACCGAACATAAGTCTTGGACGGATGTCGAGAGAGAGCTGGAGAGGAATGTTGAAGGTGTACTCGAGACCGAGATTGCCTACGATTCCAGCATAGAGAGTGTTGTTGTCACCGTTGTACATAGCGACGCTGGCGCCAGGACCGCCGTAGAAGCCCCAGGTGCCGGCAGTCCAGTTCGGCTGGGCGATCATGAAGTTGTAGACTCCGTCGACGTGGAAAGCGTCTCCGTGGAAACCGTCATCAAGTCCGAGCTCGAACTCAAGGAAGTTCGCACCTCCTGCATAGTTCTCGTAGCTGAGGTCTACACCGTAACCGATACGTACACCGAGAGCCTTAGGCTGGGCGATTGAAACCGCTGCGAATCCGAAAAGGACCGCGAAAATCAATAATGCTTTTTTCATAATGAAAAAAATTAAAAAACCGTCAATTTAGTCCCCGGAAACGAGGCCGGGGACGATAATGCAAAAACTATACTAATCCTGAAAATCCCATAAAGGCCATGGCGAGGATTCCGGCTGTCACAAGGGCGATCGGAACTCCGCGGAAAGGCTTAGGGACATCATTCAGGTCGAGATGCTCGCGGATGCCGGCGAAAAGGACCAGGGCCAGGCCGTAGCCGACAGAAGTGGCGAAGGCGTAGACGACTGACTCACCGAGGTTGAGCATGTGTGAAGGGCCGCCGAAAGCGAACTCCTTGGTCACTACATTAAGAGCCACACCGAGAACGGCGCAGTTGGTGGTGATTAGAGGGAGGAAGATTCCGAGGGCCTGGTAGAGGGACGGGCTGATCTTCTTCAGCACGATCTCGACCATCTGCACGAGGGCGGCGATGACGAGGATGAAGGCGATGGTCTGAAGGAACTCGAGTCCGAACGCCGCCAGCAGGTACTGGTTGATGAGGTAGGTCACCAGAGTGGCCAGCGTGATGACGAAGCAGACGGCCCCGGCCATACCTGTCGCGGTGGAGATCTTGTTGGAGACTCCGAGGAAAGGACAGGTGCCCAGGAACTGGGCCAGCATGATGTTATTGACGAAGATCGCCGAGATTATGATAAGGAAATACTCCATAACTTAGTTCTTTTTAGCGATTTTGTTGAACAGTACCATCAGATAGCCGAGGGCGAGGAAAGCGCCAGGAGCCATCACGAACACGAGCATGCCGTCGCCCGGCAGGAATTTGAAGCCGAAAACGGAGCCGCTGCCCAGGATCTCGCGCACGATGCCGAGAACGGTCAGCGACAGGGTGAAGCCGCAACCTATTCCAAGACCGTCAAGGGCGGAATCTATGATGCCGTTCTTGTTGGCGAACGCCTCGGCGCGGCCGAGGACGATGCAGTTCACCACGATCAGAGGGATGAACAGGCCGAGGGTCTTGTACATCGCCGGAGTGTAGGCCTGCATAGCGAACTGGAGCACGGTCACGAAAGTCGCGATCACGACTATGTAGACCGGGATGTGCACCTTGTCAGGCACCACAGGGGCGATGGCCGAGATGGCCATGTTGGAAAGCACCAGCACGAAAAGCGTGGCGAGTCCCATGCTCAGACCGTTCAAAGCGGAAGTTGTCGTCGCCAGAGTCGGACACATTCCGAGGATAAGCACAAATGTCGGGTTCTCCTTCAGAAAACCTTTAGTGAAAAGATTCCATTTACTCATACTCTATTCTCCTCCTTTGATTGTGTTTACAGCCTCGACAGCGTTGGCGATGGCCAGGGTGTAGGCTCTGGAAGTGATGGTGGAAGCGGTGATAGCGTCCACATCGCCGCCATCCTTCTTGACCGAAAGCTTCTTGGCTGACGGGTCGAAGCCCTTGAACTGGTTCATGAAGGCCTCGTCAGTCTCGCACTTGGCTCCCAGACCAGGAGTCTCGCTGTGGGAGAGGACGGAGGT
>CAVJKE010000243.1:0-3138 GCA_963649695.1 bacterium | reverse complement strand
CAAGGATATGATGACGGAACGGGACAGGATCAACTCCATCAACTACGCACGGCAGTAAGGTCGGGTGGAAGGTTGGCGTAATGCCGCGAAGAGGAAAGGCTTTCAAATGCACTTAACTTTCTTCTTGCCGGTGTCCGGGCCGGGACAGTTGCCAATGCTACCGGCCTGAGTCTTGAGACCGTCCTTTTTAAGGGAACTATATCAGATTACCCTAAACTCTGATTAAACAACTAATATAGAAATACTTATGGTATGATGCATCAGCAAAATCGTAGTGCTGTGTATGTTGGTGATATTCACTACTATAGAATGAGTTTGGGGTAATCACACATATAATTCCTATAATTTATGAACCGAATTTTGATCAGGCTGTTCATCTCCGTGTTTGCGGTTTTGCTGCTTTCATCCTGTGTGGAATCTTTGAATCTGGACAGTGATGGAAAAATGCCGATAGTGGTTGACTGTGTGCTGACTCGGGACACAGTTCAGACCCTTAGGCTGTATCATATGATGCTGCTGTCAGAATCAGTGAAAGCCCCTGTCGACAATGCGGCCAGGCGTCATCATTTTGAGACCAAGCGTCAGCTAATGTCCTTCTGACCGGGGCGGAAATCCGTACGGTATGTGTATCTTCGCGGTATGGAGAACAACAGACGATTTCTGGAGTGCTGCTGCACGGATGCTGAGGAAGCTGTCGAGGCGCAGGCCGGCGGGGCCGGGCGGATCGAACTCTGCGAGAATCTTGAGTGCGGCGGGGTCACTCCCTGCAAAGAGAACATTGAGCGGACGCTCCGCAGTGTGACGATCCCCGTAAACGTGCTGGTCAGGGCCAGAGGAGGGGATTTCGTCTATGATGAGGACGAGATTCTTGAAATGCAGCGTTCTGTCAGAATGTGCAGGGAACTCGGCGTGAACGGAGTCGTGGTCGGGGCCTTGAGAAAGGACGGCAGCATCGACACGGAGGCCGTGCGGCGGCTGATGGCCGAGGCCGGCGGACTTGAGGTGACTTTCCACAGGGCTTTCGACGAGTGCGCCGACCCGTTCAAGGCGCTCGAGGATGTCATCGGCCTCGGGTGCGGCAGGCTTCTCACGGCCGGCCATGCGGCCAATGTGAACGAAGGTGAGGCCGTGCTTAAAGAACTGGCCGCGAGGGCGGGGGAGAGGATCATTATCCTCGCCGGCTCGGGCGTCAGGCCGGGCAACATCGCCAGGCTTGAGGCCGTCACGGGGGTCAAAGAGTTCCATTCTTCGTCCCACGGAGCTGACGGCCGGACTTCAAGGGAGGTCGTCGCGGCGATGGTCGCGACGGAAGCCGCCCCGAAGTGTTGACCTGTCGATTTTAATTCGTATATTTATCGGCTGTATCGCAGGCTGTGACGCGGCCCGTGACATTGAACTAGTAACATTAAAGACATCGGATATGAGAAAAATCTTCAGTATCATCATCCTTGCCCTCACTCTGGCGGCCGGCTCTCTCGAAGCCAAGGATCAGCAGCTGAAGGCGATCAATGTGATCCCTTATCCTCAGAACGTCGAGGTGGGGAAGGGCTGTTTCAAAGGGGCCGGAGCCGGTTTCAACTGCGACCAGGCCATCGACGCCAGAAGCCAGCAGGCCATCAAGGAACTTGCTGACAGGATGACCCTTATCAGCGGCAGGACCAGCTCCTTCGCCGCCCCGGTGGGCCTCACCAAGGAATATTCCAAGATGAAAGGCTTCATATTCATCAAAGACGGCTCGCTCGGCGAGGAGGAATATTCCATCGAGGTAGGGAAGAGGAACTGCGTGGTCAAGGCTTCGTCGAGGTACGGCTTCCTCTATGCGCTGCAGACGCTCCGGCAGCTGACCAGCCCGAGCATATTCGGACAGGAGCCTGACGCGGACGAGAAGTTCCTTTTCCCTTGCGTGAAGATCCAGGACAAGCCTCGCTTCGGCTACAGAGGCATGCACCTCGACTGCTCGAGGCATTTCTTCTCCGTCGAAGAGGTGAAGAGGTACATCGACGTGATGGCGATGTACAAGCTGAACCGCCTGCACTGGCATCTGACCGACGACCAGGGCTGGAGGGCAGAGATCAAGAAATACCCTCGCCTCACCCAGATCGGAGCCTACCGCAGCGGCACGGTCATCAAGAAGGACTGGGGCAACTACGACGGCATCCGCTACGGTGGCTACTACACCCAGGAGCAGATGAAGGATGTGGTCGCCTACGCTGACTCGAAGGGCATCACCATCATCCCGGAGATCGACCTTCCGGGGCATATGCAGGGCGCTCTCGCCGCCTACCCTGAACTTGGCTGCACCGGCGGCCCTTACGAGGTCTGGAAGACCTGGGGAGTCTCGGACCAGGTGCTTTGCCCGGGCAAAGAGGTGATGTTCACCTTCCTAGAGGACGTGTTCGCGGAACTGATGCAGATTTTCCCTTCTGAATATATCCACATCGGCGGCGACGAGTGTCCGAAGACCGAATGGGAGAAATGTCCCGCCTGCCAGGCGAGGATCAAGGAACTCGGCATCAAGGCCGACGAGAACCACAGCGCGGAGCAGTACCTCCAGAGTTACGTGACCGCGAGGATGCAGAAATTCCTCGGCGACCACGGCCGCAAGATCATCGGCTGGGACGAGATTCTTGAGGGCAAGCTTTCCCCTGGCGCGACCGTGATGTCGTGGAGAGGCACTGCAGGCGGCATCAAGGCCTCGGCGATGGGCTTCGACGTCATTATGGTCCCTAACAACTACTGCTATTTCGACTATTACCAGTCACAGGACTTCGACAAGGAGCCTTTCGGCATCGGCGGCGACGTCACTCTCGAGAAAGTCTACTCCTTCGAGCCTCTCGAGGGGCTTGACGAGGGCCAGCGGAAGCACATACTCGGCGTGCAGGCCAACATCTGGACTGAATATATCGCCACTCCGGAGCATCTTGAGTACATGCTCCTGCCCCGGATGACGGCGCTCAGCGAGGTGCAGTGGTGCGACCCGCAGGACAAGGACTTCACCAGGTTCACCAACGCTCTCAAGGCGGAATCCTTCAAGGCCCTGGACATCCTCGGCTACAACTACAGAAAGTTCTGATTTTATGAATATTCCGGCAGACGTGCCTTCCCGGCCGTCCTGCCGGAATCCTCGGAATACATATT
>CAVJKE010000242.1:0-3158 GCA_963649695.1 bacterium | reverse complement strand
TGTCCATTTCAAAAACCTATCCGACAAAGAGATAGACTACTACATCGACAACTTCAAGCCCTTCGACAAGGCCGGGGCCTACGGCATCCAGGAATGGATCGGCTACATCGGCATCACGAAGCTTGAAGGCTCGTTCTACAATGTGATGGGATTCCCGACGCAAAGATTCTACGAGGAACTGCTCGGCTTCCTGGACTGACACAGCATCCGTAAGCAAGATGAGAAGACTCTGCAAGATAGCCGCCTGCATATTCATCGGCGCTGCCGCGTCCACCTCCTGCAACAGCGAGGTGTTCGTGCTTCCGCTCGAGCCGTCGCCGGACTCCTACGAGGCCGCCGAGGAGGGAGACTCGCTCTCGGTGCGCTTCCGCTCTGAATCCTGGCGCATCACCGAAGTCAACTACAATGACGAGTACCGCTGGGACGAAAACAGCTCATTCTCAGGCAGAAGCCTCGATTTCGACGAGAACGGAGAACTGACGCTCAGCAAGTCAAGATTCACGATAAGTTTCCGCAAAGAGGACAGCCACAGGATGAAAGTGTTCATCCAGCCGAACTTCAAGGACGAGGCGGTCAGGACAACTGTCGTCATCTCCAACGGATTCGACGAGGATTCGCTGGTCATCCGGCAGCCCCGCTGCACCGGCTATGAGCTGGACAGTATGGAATGGGAAGGGACAGTCTCGGAAACAGAGACAAGACAGGCCAAGGGCTGGAGCTACGTGACCCGCACGAACACCGGCACGGACACGCTGAGCCTCACGCAGGCTCTGTTCGAAGGGGCGAGACGCCAGGTCAAGTTCACGGACCGCTATGACTTCGGCTATTTCCACGATGACCTCACAGTGGAAATTCCGGACGGGGCTCTGACCGAAGGAGCGCTCAGTTTCAATAACGGGGAAAAAGTCGCCTACAAGACCAAGAAGGTCTATTACACCTACGACGACGAGACAGCCGTTGTCCTCAAATTTCCTCCTGCGACCGAAGGGAAAAAACGCTACTACGCGGTCCTCTGGAGCATGACTTCCTACACGACGCCCTACACGATGTACCTTAGGAACATCACCTCCGGCAAGACCGTGAAGGTGGAGGGAACGCTCCACAGCGAGTCTCCGGACGGCGGTTACACCATTTATTACGAAGAAAAATGAAAGGCACCGGCAGGATATTCATAAACGCGCTTCTGGTCTTCGCGGCAGCAGGACTTTCCACTCCCGCCGCGGCCGCCGAGCCGCAGGCTGACTCCGTTCCGAAGGTCATGCACCACGTCGGCTTCAATCTGCGTCCCGCTTTCATCATCCAGTCGCACAAGTTCTTCCGCGGGGAAAACGCCACCGGAGGGAGGCTCTGGAAGAGCGGGGCCGCCCATCTGCAATATTCATTCTCCTTCCCGGGAGAAAGCCGCTACGGGAAAGAATATCCGACCGCCTATCAAGGGATAGGTGTCGGGATGAACACTTTCGGCGACAGGCAGGAGATCGGGAATCCGGCTTCCGTCTACATCTTCCAAGGAGCACAGCTCGCCAGGCTCTCGGACAAGCTCTCCTTTGACTATGAGTGGAATTTCGGAGCCTCGTTCGGCTGGAAACCGTACAACATAGCCACCAACCCGAACAACACAGTCGTCGGTTCGAAGGTCAACGCCTTCATCAATGTAGGCTTCCTGCTGACCTGGAGGCCGTCGCCGGGGTGGAACGTCTCCGCCGGAGTCGACCTCACCCACTTCTCCAACGGCAACACCAGATACCCGAATTCGGGGGTGAACACTGCCGGGCTGCGGATCGGTGCTGTGAAGAATTTCGGGAATATGGACTCCCCTCGCCCAACCTCGTCAGGTGCGATGGAGCTGGCCGGAAAGAGTTTCCTGCAGAGGACCTCGCTGGATGTCACCGTCTACGGAGCCGGCAGGGCTAAGGGGCTTTACTGGAACGACAATCCTTACATCGTCAAAGGCACTTTCGGAATCATCGGACTGAATGTCAACCCGTTGTACAAATTCAACAAGTTCTTCAAAGCCGGTGCCTCGCTGGATGTGCAATACGATGAGTGCGCCAACATCGGCTCACACGTGGCCGGGACCGACGCCGATGGAGAGATCAAGTTCTACAGGCCACCGTTCGCAGAACAGTTCGGAGTCGGACTTTCGCTCAGAGCCGAATTCTGCATGCCGGTTTTCTCCGTCAACCTCGGTTTCGGACGGAATTTCATCTACAAAGGGGATGAGCTTAAGGGCTTCTACCAGATTCTGGCTCTCAAGGCGGAGGTCTACAAGGGCCTTTACCTTCACATCGGCTACAAACTGCACGATTTCCACGACCCGAACAATCTGATGCTCGGCTTCGGCTGGAGATTCAGGTAAAGAGGCCGGCGGGGGAAGGGCCGACGGATTCCACTGCCGTAGTGTCAGGTCCTTCAGCCATACCTTACCAACCCGAAGGGATTATTTCTTGGTTTCGTCTTCCTTAGGAAGTACAATGGTGCGGAAACGCTTCTGACGGCGCTCCCAGCGTTCGCGGGCGAACTGCTGCATGTCAGTGGCCTGGTCGTTCTCGTCTATGATCTCGAGACCAAGAATCGTCTCGATGATGTCCTCGAGAGTGATGATGCCCTGGAAGCAGCCATATTCATCGATGATCAAGCCTATCTGCTCGTGCTTCTTGAGCAGTTCCTCCCAGATGTGGCCGCAGGAATCCTCCTCCGAGAAGAAGGAGATCGGCCGCTTCAGTTCTACTAGGCGCTTGTCGAACTCATCGTCGGCAAGTCCTTCGAGAGCGTCGCTGAGAAGGATGTAGCCGGTGATATATTCAGGCGAATCCGCATAGACAGGGATTCTGGAGAAGTGCAGGTAGGTGTCGTTCTTGTAGAAGTTCTTCAGGGTCATGTTCTCCTGCGCCGTCATCGCCACGATCCTCGGGGTCATCACGTCGCCGGCCTTCACGTTGTCCAGCTTCATTATGTTCTGGATGACCTTGTTCTCGTCGGAGTCGATGACTCCCTCCTCCGCGCCGATGTTCGCCATCGCGGTCACCTCCTCGCGGCTCACCGTGGCCTCGTCTTCGTCTTTCGCCAGCATCTTGCTGATGAGTCTGACGACGATCACGAGAGGGTACATCGGAATCATTATGAAGGAGATGGCTCCGGTCACGAAGCCCATAAGG
>CAVJKE010000241.1:0-3173 GCA_963649695.1 bacterium | reverse complement strand
TCTGCTATCTTTGTGAAAACCGTCAGCTGCCCGGATTCCGGGTAAGGGCTGGCTTTATGGTTTTATGATAACCATCAATACTTATCGGAATAAATTCGGAATAAAATCTACTGGATATGGACGTGACCGTACGTAAGACCAACGGCTCCTATGAGGAGTACGACAAGGTCAAATTGATGAATGGCATCCGCGAGGCCTACAAGACCGCGGGTGAGGAATGCCCCGAGGCAGTCGTGGTCTCCATCGCGGAGAATCTCTACATCTACGACAAGATCACCAGCCGCGAGATCAGACGCCAGGTCGAGGAAAGCCTGATGTCGATCAACAAGAAGGTGGCGATCGCCTACATCGAGAAATTCGACGCCGGTCTCGACCTCCGCAAGAAGAGGGACTTCATCCGTGACTACATCGCCGCGTCCAACGCCGCCACCGGCTCGAAGTTCGACGCCAACGCCAACGTGACCCGCAAGAACATCGTGACACTCGGCCAGGAACTCTACAAGGAGAACAACATCAAGCAGAACCGCTACATCATGAAGGACAAGATCAAGGCTCTGTACGGCCGTGCGATGGCGAGCCAGTACATCGCCGACCTTGAAAGCCACGTCCTCTACAAGCACGACGAGAGCGGCACGCCGGGCTACCCTTACTGCGTGGCCATCACGATGTATCCGTTCCTCACCGACGGTCTGCGCAACCTGGGCGGCGTGTCCGTGGCCCCGACCGACCTCAAGTCGTTCTGCGGCGAGTTCATCAACCTTGTGTACTCGATCTCGTCCCAGTTCATGGGAGCCGTGGCCACCCCTGAATTCCTGATGTACCTTGACTATTTCATCCGTAAGGACTACGGCGACGACTACCTCGAGCATCTCGAGGATGTGGTGGAGATGAACGCCAAGAGGCGCACCCTCGTGAAGGTCATCGACAACTACTTCCAGCAGGTTGTGCATTCTATGAATATGCCTGCGGGCAACCGCGGCTACCAGACCGTGTTCTGGAACATCAGCTATTTCGACGAGAGCTATTTCCGCGGCGTGTTCGGCGATTTCCGTTTCCCTGACGGCTCGGAGCCTAAATGGGAGACCCTGTCCTGGCTGCAGAAGCATTTCATGAACTGGTTCAACGAGGAGAGGAACAGGTACATCCTCACCTTCCCTGTGGAGACGATGGCTCTGCTGACCGACGGCAAGGACGATTTCGTCGACAAGGAGTACGCCGACTTCACCGCCGAGATGTGGTCCAAGGGCCACAGCTTCTTCTGCTACCTTTCCGACAGTCCTGACAGCCTCGCCAGCTGCTGCCGTCTGCGCAACTCGATCACGGAACTCGACAAGATCGACGGCTCGCACAACCACACCACGCACCAGTACTCGATGGGTACGGCTTCCGTCTCCACCGGTTCCAAGTCCGTGATGACCATCAACCTCAACAGACTCATCCAGCTGGCCACAAGACGCTACTTCGTCGAGAAGAAGGGCGTTGTCATCGACGGCTCCAAGGCGCTCACCCGGGCCGACTACGACAAGAACCAGCTTTATGAATATATCCGCGCGGCGGTGACCGAGGAGACAGAGCGCGTGCACAAGTACCAGAAGGCGTTCAACGAGATCATCAAGGACTTCCTCGCCGCCCATATGCTCGACGTCTACCAGGCCGGCTTCATCGACATGAGGAGGCAGTACCTGACCATCGGCGTGAACGGACTCACCGACGCTGCCGAGTTCCTCGGACTGACCATCAGCCCTAACCCGGAGTACAACGAGTTCGTGGACACCATCCTCGAGACCATCAACAGGTCCAACAAGAAGGACAAGACTCCTGACACGATGTTCAACACTGAGTTCGTTCCGGGCGAGAATCTTTCCGGCAAGAACTACAACTGGGACAAGAAGGACGGGTTCTTCGTCTCTCCGAAGCACAATATGTACAGTTCGTACTTCTACAATCCGGAGGACGACTCCCTCTCGATGATCGACAAGTTCAAGCTGCACGGCAGTGAATATGTCAAGCATCTCGACGGAGGCTCAGCCCTGCATATGAACGTGGCCGAGCACCTCTCGAAGGACCAGTACAGGCAGCTTCTCAAGACTGCCGCCCACTACGGCACGAACTACTTCACATTCAACTGCCGCAACACCGTCTGCAACGACTGCGGCTACATCAGCAAGGACACCCTTGAGGTCTGCCCTAAGTGCGGCAGCCACAATCTGGACTACCTTACCCGCGTGATCGGCTACCTGAAGAGAGTGTCGTCGTTCAGCGAGATGCGTCAGATCGAGGCCAGAAACCGCTTCTACATCCACGACGCCCTGAAATCTCCATCCGGTGAGGGAGGCTCGCAGTTATGATCAAATATGTCCCTGAGATGACCTCTGTGGTCGTCGAGGAGATCCCTGATAGAGTCGCCTTGGCAGTTGACATAAGCAATTGCCCGGGCGATTGCGTTGGATGCCATTCGCCTTTCCTCAGGGCCGACATCGGCGAGGAACTGACCGAAAGCGTGATCGACAGCCTTGTCGCCGGTAACTTCGGAGTGGACTGCTTCCTCTTTCTCGGCGAAGGCCGGGACAGGGAGTCCCTTCTGCGGCTCGCCGGCCACGTCAGGTCCGCAGGTCTGTCGGCGGCCCTGTACTGCGGAAGGCCGGAAGTCGAAGACGAGATATTCCTTGGCTTCGACTACGTCAAGGTCGGGCCTTATGTCGAGAGCCTCGGCCCGCTCAACGTCAGGACGACGAACCAGCGCCTCTACCGTGTCCGCAAGGACTCGTCCGGGGGGTACAGCCTCGAGGACCTGACACCACGTTTCTGGCACAGGGGAATTGACAAGAATGTACGTTGAGATATTCATAAAACTGATAACCAAGCGGATGCAGGTCCGCTGAAAAAAGTGACACAATATGGACAGAAGAGAGTTTTTAACCACATCGGCCGCTTCGCTGGCATCTCTGGCGCTGCTCGGCATTCCTGGATTGGCTTCGGCTAAGACGAAGGCCGCTGGGCCGCGGAAATATTCAATGGTCATCCTCGGTGACACGCACTTCGACACGGAGCCGGCCAGCGTCTATCATTCCCTTTATTCCGAGCCGAAGGAATGGCGCTACAAGGCTCATCTCGCCGAGTTCGCCCGCAATGGGGAGATGTGGCGTGACAGGTGTCCGAGGCTACTGAAAAGG
>CAVJKE010000240.1:0-3195 GCA_963649695.1 bacterium | reverse complement strand
CACCGAAAACGGAAGTCATTCCGATTTTCTTTCCAATTAATCCAGGCATTGGTTTTGATTAATTAATTGTAAATAAATGTATTACTTAATTCCGCACTATTTTGCGGACTGCAAAGGTAGGTAATTTTTTCCAATTAACAAAGTTTTCAACAAGCCTACTCCCTTATAATCAGAGAAATCGTTATCTTTGCACTACGAAAAACGACAACGATGCTTCTGAACCTTTTCGGATTCCTCAACTTCTCGTTCGCGGACATCCTCGACATACTGATGGTCGCCGCTCTCATCTATATGGTCTTCAGATGGATGAGAGGCTCGTCGGCGATAAACATCTTCGTCGCCATCATCCTGCTGTTCGTGCTGCGGGTGGTGGTGGCGGCCTTCAACATGAAACTTATGAGCGCCTTCCTGGGCACCTTCATCGATGTGGGAGTGATCGCCCTTATCGTGATCTTCCAGCCGGAGATCCGGCATTTCCTGATGAAGTTCGGCTCCCGCTACGGCGTGACCGGCAAGGGACGCGACCTTTTCAACAAACTGATGGGCGTGCAGGAGAACAAACTCGCCGGCGGCTCCATCGGCGAGATCGCCGAGGCCTGCAGGGCGATGTCGGCGGACAAGACGGGGGCGCTTATCGTCTTCCCACGCAAAGATTCTCTTGATTTCATCATCGAGACCGGTGACGTGGTCGACGCCAAGGTCACCAGGAGATTGATTATGAACATATTCTTTAAAAATTCCCCGCTGCACGACGGTGCGATGATCATCGGAGGCGACAGGATCGTGGCGGCCCGCTGCACCCTGCCTATCACGAGCCGCCAAGACATCCCTCCGCAGTACGGAATGCGGCACAAGGCGGCCATCGGCATCTCGGAGGAGACGGACGCGGACGTGATCGTGGTCTCGGAGGAGACGGGAGGCATCTCCTTCATCCGCGGCGGAGAAATCAACAGGATAGGCAACATCAACGAACTTAAACTCTTCCTTGGCGCGGGCGAGACCGACCCGGATGAAAAAAACCGCGCGAAAAAGGAAAATAACGATCAATGAATATGATGGAAGATCTCGGTACAAGGATTGACACAAGGTTGGAGAGCAAGCTGGGGTTTGACAGGGTCAGGACCTTCATCGCCGATAAATGTTCCACTGAATATGCCGTGTCTCGTGTGGCTGAGGAGACTTTCAGCTCCGACGCCGGAGTCATCGAAAGCAGACTCGCCCTCACCGACGAGATGAGGCTGGTGGTGATGTTCGAGGAGAATTTCCCGACCAACGGCTACATCGACTGCCTTGATTTTCTGAAACCTCTTGAAAACGAGGGCTATAACATCGACCTTCTGTCTCTCGGCAAACTGAGGACGATGGTCGAGACCGTCCGCAAGCTCACCAATTTCTTCCTCTCCATAAAGGACGGAGTTTATCCCAACCTCAAGAGGATGAGTTCCAAGGTGATGAGTTTTCCGGAGGTCCAGAGACGGATAGACATCATCCTGGACAAGTTCGGAGACGTCAAGGACACCGCCTCCGAGAAACTTCTTGAGATAAGACGCAGCCTGAAGGCCAAAGAGGGGGCCATCTCGAAGAGGGCCAACGCCATTCTCCGCCAGGCGCAGGCCGAGGGTCTCGCCGACCCGGACGCAGGAATCTCTGTGCGGGACGGGAAGCTTCTGATCCCGGTCAGCAGTTCCAGCAAGAAGAAATTCCCGGGATTCGTGTACGACACCTCCGCCACAGGAAAGACCTCGTTCATCGAGCCGGCCGAGATCGTCGAGATGGAGAACGAGATGGTGGCTCTGCGGACCGAGGAGGTGCAGGAGATCCACAGGATACTCGCCGCTTTCAGCGATTTCGTCCGTCCTTACGTGCCAGACCTCATAAATTCCGCTGAATATGTCGGCGAGATCGACTTCCTTGTCGCCAAGGCCCAGGTGGCCCTTGATTTCAAGGCCGGGATGCCGGTCATCTCGACCGAAGGCGAACTCGCCCTCAGAAAGGCCCGCCACCCTCTTCTGGAAAGAGCTTTGGCCAAAGAGAAGAAAGCCATCGTGCCGGTGTCGATACGCCTGACCAAAGACAAACATATTCTTCTGATCTCCGGCCCGAACGCCGGAGGCAAGTCGGCCTGCCTGAAGACCACGGGACTGCTGCAGTACATGTTCCAGTGGGGGATGCTGGTCCCGACATCCGAGACCTCGGAACTACCTGTGTTCGACAGGATTATGGTCAGCATCGGCGACGACCAGAACATCGAGAACGACCTCAGCACCTACAGTTCGTTCCTCGATGACATGAAGACTATGCTCGCCAAGGCCGACGACAAGACCCTGATCCTCATCGATGAGTTCGGCTCAGGCACAGAGCCGGCCGCCGGCGGAGCGATAGCCGAGGCCATCCTCAGCGAGATGGACAAGAGAGGGGTGTACGGTGTCATCACCACGCACTACACCAACCTTAAACTGTACGCTTCCGGAGCGGACACCGGTGTGATCAACGGGGCAATGCAGTTCGATGCGGCCAAGATCCAGCCGCTCTTCAAGCTGGACATCGGAATGCCGGGCAATTCGTTCGCTTTCGAGCTGGCCCGCAAGATGGGGCTGCCGGAGAACATCGTGAAAGACGCGGAGAACAGGGCCGGTGAGGAGTTCGTGGGAATGGAGAGGAACCTCCGCAAGATCGTCCGCAACCGCCGGGCGCTCGACGAGAAGCTCCAGCGGATCAAGAACACCGACAAGACGCTCGAGAACATCACGGAGCGCTACCAGAAAGAACTCGAGGGCATAAAGGAGACCAAGAGGGAGATCATCGAACAGGCCCGGAAAGAGGCCCAGGAGATTGTCCAGGGGGCTAACAGGACCGTCGAGAACACCATACGCACGATCAAGGAGTCCCAGGCCGACAAGGAGAAGACCTCGGACGCGAGGAAGGAACTCCAGAGCTTTATGACCTCGCTCCAGCTCAAGAAGGAGAAGGAACAGAAGAACCACGACGACTACATCGAGAAGAAGCTCAGGCAGCTGGAGGACCGTAAGGCTAAAAGGAATTCCCGCAAGGGTGTCGAGGCGCAGGCCAAGCCCGAGACCGACGGCGACCAAGTGCGCGGCGGGGTGCTGAAAGTCGGAGAGAAGGTCAAGGTGAAAGACAACGGAATGGCGGGCGAGGTTATCCGCATCTCCAACAAGGCCGTGACCGTCGCGA
>CAVJKE010000239.1:0-3200 GCA_963649695.1 bacterium | reverse complement strand
ACGTTACCCTTCCCCTAAATCCCCTTCCTCGGGAAGGGGACTTGCTCCGTCACTTTCGTGACGGGAGATATGGTGTTTCGCATATGCGAAACTTTAATTATTCAATTTACAATGGAGGGAAGAAAAAATAGGCTTTCTCCATTTTCGGTCGTGCTGATAATGGTGGCGCTGTCCCTGGTAGGGCTGGCGTCGCTGCCTCGCCTTAACATCCAGTACACTCCGAAGGCCCAGGGCCGTTCGCTCACGGTGTCGTTCTCCTACCCGAACGCCTCCGCCGAGGTCGTCGAAAGCGAGGTCACATCCAAGATCGAGGGCGTTCTGGCCGGCATCGGCGATGTCGCCAATGTCTCCTCTGCTTCCCGCAAAGGCTCCGGCTCGGTCAATGTGTCCTTCCGCAAAGGCACCGACCTGGACGCGGCCCGTTTCGAGGTGGCCTCAGCGGTCCGCAACATCTATCCGGGCCTTCCGTCGGGAGTCACCTATCCGTTGGTCTCCCGCTCCGGCGGCGACCGCGTCTCGCGGCTGTCCTATCTTGTCAAAGGAGCTATCCCTTCCCGCGAGATTTCAAAATATCTTAAAGAACACGTTCTGAGTCAATTGTCCGCCATCCCCGGAGTGGACAAGGTCAATGTCGGCGGCGGTGTGCCTTTCCAGTGGGTGATCACGTTCGACGCTCCGAAACTCCGGTCCATAGGCCTCACCGCCGATGAGGTGGCCGCCGCGTTCAAGGCCTGTTACCGGGAGGAGATCCTCGGAATGACGGAAACGTCCGAAGGACTGATGACCGTGCGCCTCAAGGAAGACTCGTCCGAGGATTTCGGAGCTGTCCCTGTCGGCAATGTCGGCGGCAGGATCATCCATCTGCGGGACGTGGCGCGGTGGACCTACGAAGAGGCCCTCCCTTCCTGGTACTATAGGGTCAACGGCCTGAACACCATTACCTTGAGCATCGAGATTGCCTCAAACTCCAATCTGCTGACGGTGGCCTCGGCCGTCAGGTCGAAGATGGCAGAACTCCAGCGCGGCTTCCCTGAGGAACTCACAGCCGGCCTCGCCTATGATTCTTCTGAATATGTCAGCGCGGAACTGCACAAGATCTATGTCCGCACGGCCCTGTGCATCCTGATCCTTCTGCTGTTCGTCTTCTTGGTCAACAGGTCGTGGAGGTATATGCTGATCATAGTCTTCACCTTGACTGTCAATGTGCTGACTGCCTTGATGATCTACAGCTTCGCCGGTCTGCGGATCCACATCTACACCCTTGCAGGCATCACCGTCTCGCTCGGCATAATCATCGACACCTCGATCGTGATGATCGACCACTATGCCCATTTCAAGGACCGCAAGGCCTTCCCGTCCGTTCTTTCGGCGGCCGCAACGACCATCGGCGCCTTGATGATGGTCCTCCTGCTCCCCGAAAAGGAAAAGGCGAATCTGACCGACTTCATCTGGGTGATAGTCATAAACTTAGGCCTGTCGCTGCTCATCTCCTACCTCTTCATCCCGTCGTTGATGGAATATATTCCTGTACGCCTTTCGGGTGGGGGGTCTGTGCGGTGCGGCCGGGCCGGCACCTCCGGAAAGTCTGCCGCGCGGTTCCCGGGAGGGGAGAGGCCCCGCTCTGCCCGCAAGATGCGCCGGATCCTTCGCTGGAACAGGTTCTATGCCTCCTACATCGGCTGGGGACTGCGCCATCGCTGGGTGTACATCCTCCTGTTCGTGATTTCCTTCGGCATCCCTCTCTGCGTCCTGCCGGCCAAGATGTCTGACAGCGAGAGGGCGAAAGCCGGCAGGTTCGACAGATTCATCGACAAGATCGTGTCCTGGAAGCCTTATGACAACAACCGAGTGGCCGTCGACAAGATTGCCGGTTCGTCTTTCGGCCTGTTCTACAGGTCTCTTGACCGGGCCGATTTCTACCGTGAACCGGAGAAGAAACGGCTGGTCATCAACGCCGGAATGCTCGAGGGCTGCACTGTCAACCAGCTCGACGAGGTGGTCAGGTCGATGGAGAACTACCTCTCTCAGTTCGACGGGATCTCCGTCTTCACCACATCGGTCTATTCCTACGACAACGCCGAGATCTCGGTCGAGTTCAAGCCGGAGTACGAGAACACAAGTTTCCCGTCCGAACTCAAGTCGGAGGTCACAAGGATGGCCATAAATTTCGGCGGAGCCAACTGGAGGGTCTCCGGAATCGATGACAACAGCTTCAACAACAACATCGTGACCTCCTACAGAAGCAACCGCATCTCCCTGAAAGGCTACAACTACCGCGAACTGGAGCGCTATGCGGCCCGGCTTGTCGACTACCTTTCAACCAACAGGCGTGTCCGTGACGCCGAGGTCTGGTCCGGGGGCTGGAACGGCCGTCCGGCGATGGAATTTGTGCTGGACTATGATTTCGCGCGGATGACCCTCTCCGGCATCAACCCATATTCCTACTACAACGCTCTGGAATCCTTGCTCTACGAAAGGACTATCGGTGAATATGAATATTCAGGAGAATCCTCCCCGGTGGTCCTCTGCTCTTCTGACATCGACAGGTACGACCTCTGGCACGTGCTGAATTCGCCGATAGATGTGGGCGGCAAGACCATGACGCTTTCAGGCGTGGGCGGTATAGAGAAGAAACGGACCGGGCTTACCATCAGGAAAAGCAACCAGTCCTACGAGCTGGTCGTCTGCTACGATTTCATCGGTGACTGGTCGCAGAGCCGGTCTCTGTCCGAGAGGGCTGTCAAGTATATGAACGACGAGGTGCTTCCGGTCGGTTTCAAGGCCGAGATGCCGGGCGGAGGAATGTTCAACACGGCCAGACGGCAGTACGCCTGGCTTCTGTTCCTGATTCTGGCCGTGATGTACGTGATGCTTGCGATGACCTTCGAGTCGTTCCGTTACCCGCTGGCCGTGATCTTTATGATTCCGGTCTCGTTCATCGGCCTGTTCCTCGCTTTCGGCTTGTCGGACTTCTCCTTCGACCAGGGCGGTTTCGCCGCCTTCGTGATGCTGAGCGGCATCGTGGTCAACGCCGGCATCTACCTCGTCACCACCTACCAGACCCTTCTCCGCTCCCGTCCCGCCGCCCGTGCCGCCGGTCCTGTCGCCGCCCGTGCCTCTGACCCTTCCGCTGGTTCTGCCGCCGACAGTGTCGCCGCCTCTTCCGCTGACCCTTCCGCCGATCCTTCTGTCGACCCTTC
>CAVJKE010000238.1:0-3204 GCA_963649695.1 bacterium | reverse complement strand
GCATCCCAGGTAGAATGCAGCCACCCCAACTTGCCGCCTTTTTCGAAAAGGCCTGGTTTTACTGTGTTTTCTTCCATTGTGATAATCCTTTAAGCCATTTCCTTTATCATAAGGTCGATTCCCTTGCTGATGATCGCCTGGATGTCGTTCTTCGAAGGGTCGACGAACTCGCAGAGGGCGAAATCCTCAGGCAGGACCTCGTAGATTCCGAACTTCTCCATCTTCTCGATGTCGCCCGCGAGGCAGGCCTTGATCAGATAGACAGGGAACAGGTCCATAGGAAGAACCTTGCCGTAGACATCCGAAACGACGAACGCGCGCACGCCGCCGTGGGTGTTGGTGTCCATATTGTACTTCTTCTTAGGCAGCAGCCAGGAGAAGTAAGTCATCGAAGAGCTGAACTGGTTGAATCTGAACGGCTTCGCCCATCCGAGAACTTCCCTTTCACGGCCTTCCTTGATCAGGGTCACCTGATTGTCGAAGAAGCCGAGATAGCCGCCTTCGCCGACATTCTCGCCGGTGAGGACGTCTCCGCTGATGAAACGGGTCTCGACGCTGCCGTCATAGTAGCCGGCGAGAGCCTTGACAGGCATACCAGGAAGAGTGGTGACATAGGAAGGATCCACGGCCACAGGGCCGGTGACGGCCACCTTGCGGGTGAGGTCAAGCTTTCCGGTGGTCAGCACCTTGCCTATAGCGGCGAGGGCCAGCAGGGAAAACGTCCAGACAGTCTCGCCCTTCTTGATCGGGGAGATGTGGCTGATCTGCACTCCGACGTTGCCGGCAGGATGCTTCTTGCCGTTGACGACATAGACCTTGGCGTCAGTCAGTTTAGCGAAGGCCGAAGCCTCGCTGTTCACGCAGACATTGACAGGGGCGAGCTTTGACACAGCCGTCACGGCCGCCTGGATGGCAGGCACCTCGTCCTTGAAGACGAACTCGGTGTCGGCGGCCAGAGGCGCTGTCGAGAATGCGGACACAAAAATAGCCTTAGGGGTCAACGCCGGATCGGCGACTACACCGTAAGGCCTCTGAATGATGAATGGCCACAGACCGCTCTTGAGAAGGACTTCCTTCACCTCCTCGGCCTTGAGGCCGGAAGGTTTCCTGGCTCCGAAATCGACGGCCTCTGAGGTTCCGTCAGGTTTCACAAGCACAGCAAGGAGTTTCCTCTTCTCGCCTCTGACGATTTCCTGGACCGTTCCGCTCACCGGAGAGGTCAGGAGAATGTCCTGGCGCTGCTTGTCTGCCAAAACAGGAGATCCTGCCAGCACTTTGTCGCCTTCTTTCACGAGGAGTCTCGGGGAGAAGCCCTTGAAGTCCGTCGGTTTGATTGCGACCACGTCAGGCACGATCGTCTTCTTTGTTTGCAGGGCCGCCGCTCCGCTGATCGGAATGTTCAGACCCTTTTTCAAATCGATGATGTTTGACATATAATAATTGTTGATTGTAATACAACCATATTTTTACAACTTGCAAAGGTACTCATTTTTTTTGAGGATTACTTAAGAAAATTCCGTAATTTCGTGCCATTATGGAAAGCAAAGAGAGCAGTATTTTCGAAGGCCTTAATCCGGAGCAGAGGCAAGCCGTCGGTTGCGTCGACGGCCCGGTGTTGATTGTGGCGGGAGCGGGATCCGGCAAGACCCGTGTACTGACAAGCAGGATAGCGTACATCCTCGAGAGGGGCTGCGACCCTTCACGGGTGATGGCGCTGACTTTCACCAAGAAAGCGGCGTCGGAGATGAAGGAAAGGATCGCAGTGATGGTCGGCGAGCGTAAGGCGCGCAGGATCTTCATGGGGACGTTCCACTCCATATTCATAAGATTTTTAAGGGAATATGCGGGGGCGCTGGGCTACCCTGCCACCTTCACCATCTACGACACCAGCGACTCCGTCAGCGGGATCAAGGCGTGCATCAAGGAACTCGGACTCGACGACAAGGTCTACAAGCCGAAGGATGTCCTGTCAAGGATCTCCCTCGCCAAGAACAACCTCGTCACGGCGGCGGCCTACCGCGCGAACCAGCAGGCGATAATCAACGACACGCACGCGCGCAAACCCCGCATCTGCGACATCTACACCCTCTACGCCCAGAAGTGCAAGAATTCCGGCGTGATGGACTTCGATGACATCTTACTGAATATGAACATTCTGCTCCGGGACTTTCCCGAGGCGAGGGAGGCGATAGCGTCCCGTTTCGACCACATCCTAGTGGACGAGTACCAGGACACGAACTTCTCCCAGTACGTGATCCTCAAGAAGCTGACGCTGAACCACAGGAACATCTGCGTGGTGGGCGACGACTCGCAGTCCATCTACGCCTTCCGCGGAGCGAAGATCGAGAACATCCTCAACTTCAAGAAGGACTACCCGGAATGCAAGATTTTCAGGCTGGAGAGGAACTACCGTTCGACGGCCAACATCGTCAATGCGGCCAACTCGCTGATAGCCAAGAACGAGAACAGGATTCCTAAGACCTGCGTGGCCGTCGGCGAGGAGGGCGAGAAGATCCTCCTGCTGAAAAGCTGGTCGGAGCAGGACGAGGCCATCAACATTGCGTCCGGGATTCTGGACAGGATGCGTTCCGACCACGCCAGGTACCAGGATTTCGCGATCCTCTACCGCACGAACTCCCAGTCCAGGGCCATCGAGGAGGCCCTGCGGAAGAGGAATCTGCCGTACATGATCTACTCCGGCAACTCGTTCTTCGACCGGGCCGAGGTCAAGGACATGATGGCCTACTTCAAACTTGTGTGCAACGTCAACGACGACGAATCCTTCAAGAGGGTCGTCAACACGCCGGCCAGGGGGATCGGCGACACCTCCCTCAACGCGCTGGCGGCCTTGGCCTTCGACAAGAAGACCTCCCTGTTCAAGGCTGCATATTCAGAGAACTTCGCCGACTACGGGCTGCGCCCGGCGGCGGTGGCGAAGATCCGCTCCTTCTGTGAGATGGTCGACCGGGTGGCCGCCAAGCTGACGACCACCGACGCCGACAAGCTCGCCATCGAGCTATCCGATGCCTGCGGCCTGTACGCCTCTTTCAAGAACGATCCCTCAATCGAGTCACAGTCAAGGGCTTCCAATGTGGAGGAACTCCTCAACAGCGTCACGCATTTCGTCGAGGAGCAGCAGGACAGCTACCTCAGCGACCTCATCTCCGAGGGACAGGCCGAGGAGGGAGACAATGTGGACTACCC
>CAVJKE010000237.1:0-3275 GCA_963649695.1 bacterium | reverse complement strand
AGGCCGGTATCCAGCTCGACCCTACTTTCGTAAAGGTTTGCGCTTGGTACGACAACGAGTGGGGTTATTCAAACAAGGTGCTTGAAATGGCACGTGTCATCTCGAAGTAATTTCCACATCGACAGATAACCGTAGGCCGGGCCAAAAGGCCTGGCCTTTTTTGAATTCATTTAATCACAAAGCATCATGAAAAAAGTTGTTCTGACACTTCTCTGCGGCGTAATGATCTTCAACAGCTGCGGAACAATGTCCAACACAGGCAAGGGCACTCTTCTTGGTACAGGAGCCGGCGCTATCATCGGAGCAGGCATCGGAGCCGCCATCGGTGACGGCAAGGGCGCTGCCATCGGAGCCGCCATCGGCACAGCCGTAGGAGCCGGCACAGGCGCCATCATCGGCAAGAAGATGGACAAGAAGGCCGCCGAACTCGAGGCTCTCGAGAACGCACAGGTTGAGACCGTACAGGACCAGAACGGCCTCCAGGCCATCAAGGTCACCTTCAACAGCGGTATCCTCTTCCCTACCAACGGCTCAACCCTGTCACAGGCTTCCAAGAACGAACTCTCACAGTTCGCCACCAAGATGAGCGACATGCAGGACACCGACATCACCATCTACGGCCACACCGACAACACCGGTTCGGACGCGGTTAACGAGAAACTTTCCAATGAAAGAGCCCAGTCAGTGGCCAACTACCTCAAGAACTGCGGCATCGCATCTTCCAGAATGACGACCGAGGGCAAGTCTTACTCTATGCCTGTAGCCGACAACTCCACGAAGGAAGGCCGCGCGCAGAACCGCCGTGTCGAGATCTACATCACAGCCAACCAGGCTATGATCGACAAGGCCGAGAACGGAACTCTGAACTAATCTGTAATTCAGCAATAAAAAAGACCGACGTATTCCGCCGGTCTTTTTTTTTGTGTGTCCACGGTCATCAATAAGTCCTTTCGCCGAAAATGGCCGTGCCGATGCGGACGATCGTCGCTCCGTGACGGACTGCGATCCGCCAGTCGTGGGTCATTCCGATGGACAGCTCGGTGAAGTCTGACAAGGACGGAAACCGTCCGTCAAGACTCTTCTTGAAGGCCTCGATGCGGGCGAAATCCGCCTCCACAAGAGACTCGTCGTCAGTGTGGGTCGCCATACCCATCAGTCCCCTGATGCGGACGTGGGTGTAGGAGGCTCCGGAAGCATATTCATTCATTATCGCCTCTATCTCCTGCTCCGTCAGCCCGCCTTTGGTCAGTTCAGCGCCAAGGTGCAGTTCAAGCAGAACTTCCACCGTCCTCCCGTTGAGTTCCGCCCAGTTGTCCACAAGGTCGAGAAGGTGACGGGAATCGATGGACTCGACAAGCGCCGCGTGAGGCAGGACAAGCTTCAGTTTGTTCGTCTGGAGATGTCCTATGAAATGCCATTCGATGTCCTGGGGAAGTTGGAGTGCCTTGGAGGCGAATTCCTGCGGACGGTTCTCCCCGAAGGCCCTCTGCCCGGTCTGGTATGCCGTCAGGATGTCCTCGAAAGGATGGAATTTGGAAACTGCCACCAGTTTGACACCTGATGGCAGTTCTTTTTTGATGTTTTTGAGATTTTCTTCTATCACTTGAGATGACATTAACTAAGCTTTAACGTCTGCCGCCTCTCTGCTGCTGCTCCTTCTGCATCTGGGCCTGCATCCTCTGGGCTTCCTCAAGACGCTGCTGCCATTTGCTCTTCGGCGCTTTCTTGCCCTCGGTGGCCTTCAGCCTGGCCTGGATCTCCTCAGGGTTGACGCACCACTTCTTGATCACCCAGGTCTCCAGCATTGTGATGAGGTTGGAGAGCAGGTAGTAGTAACTCAAACCGGAAGAAAGGCTGTTACAGATGAAGAACATCATTATAGGCATCATCCAGACGCTCATGAAGCGCATCGAAGCCATCTGAGGGTCGTCAGCTCCCGGCTGCGAGGCTGTGGTGATCTTCGAGTAGAAGAACATCGACAGGGCCATCAGCAGGGCGAACAGCGACAGGTGGTCGCCGATGAGCGGGATTCTCGTTCCGAAGTCCACGATCGAATCGTAGGCGCTGAGGTCGTCGGCCCACAGGAAGGACTGCTGACGCAGCTCGATGGAGGCCGGGAAGAAGCGGAACATAGCCCAGAGTATAGGGAACTGGAGAAGCATCGGGAGACAGCCGCCCATAGGGCTGATGCCGGCTCTTCTGTAGAGGTCCATCTGGGCCTGCTGCTTCTTGAGAGCGTCCTCCTGCTTAGGGTACTTGGCGTTCAGCTTGTCGATCTCAGGCTTGATGGCCTGCATCTTGGCCGACGAAGAGTACGACTTGTAGGCGAACGGAAGCACGACTATCTTGATGAAGATGGTCATCAGCAGGATGATGATTCCGAAGTTGGAGATGAACTTGTGCAGCAGGTCGAACAGAGGGATGATCACATACCTCGTGAACCAGCCCACGAGCCATCCGCCCAGAGGGATGATCTTCTCGTACTTCTGGTCGTAGGACCTGAGGGTCTTGAAGTGGTTCGGCCCGAAGTAGAACTCGAACGGGTACACGGCCTCGCTCTTCCCCGGCTCGAAATCCATCCTCATCCTCGCCTCGCCTGTCATCAGGTTGTGGCTCTCGTCATCCTCGGCGAAGTAGTTGAGCGCGAAGTCGGCGGAAGCGAACTCCTGCGGAGAGCGCATGATCGCCGAGAAGAACTGCTGCTGGAAGGCGAACCAGGAGACCTTGGCGTCCACCCTGCGCTGGGCGCTTCTTCCTTTGGCGATGGCCTCAGGCTTCTTCTCGCCCGTGAAGTAGTAGTTGAGTTTGGAGTACTGAACCTCGTTCTTGTAGCCTTTCTCCATCCTCGGCATCGTCACGAAATAGTCGATGTCGAAAGAGAACACGTTCTTCGGGACGACCTTCTCCATACCTATGAAAGAGAGGGTGTTCTTCACTGAATATGACCCCGGCTCGATGGAGTAGCGCTGCTCGATGTAGCCTCCTCCGGCGAACGGCAGCCTCATAGCGACCGACGTGTCGGTCTTCTCGGCGACCGCGAAGTTGAAATCAGCGGTGTTGACGCTCTCTCCGGCGTAGACCTTGACATCGTAGCGGCTCATCCCCGGCTTGAAGATGTAGAGTTCTCCCCCGCCGTAGGACTTGTAGTCGTTGAGTCTTACTGAATATGGCTGCGCTCCTTTCGTGGTGAACGCCACCTCGAACTTGTCGTTCGTCAAAGCGACGATCTCACCTTCGGCCGCATGCGCCGCCTCAAGCAGCGAATCCTTGTAGAT
>CAVJKE010000236.1:0-3289 GCA_963649695.1 bacterium | reverse complement strand
TCCGCTCGCCATACTACACCCAGGACTTTGAAAATTCTTCATTCTTGAACGCCTCCGCCAGTCCTGTAATCTGTTTCAGGCGCAGCACTTCGTCAGGCTCCATGCCGAGTTCTTTGCCGATTCTCGCGTTGGTCCAGTTGTGCTTCTTCAGCAACACAACCAGTTTGGCACTCAATTCCACCTGGTGTGTTCCTCTCGCCATGTTGTGGCGCACCGTTGCCGTGATGCGATCCTCCAGCCCCTTGTTGAGCCTTGATACCGGGACATAGCCCTTGGTCATTTCTCTCACGGTTTTATCATGTTGAATGACGGTCGTGCGGTGGAAACCGTCCACAACCGTGTAGGGGTGGGCCTTGTCCTCGGGGGTGTCGCACACCACCACCGGCATAGTCACCCCGTCCTTCGCCATCGAGAGCTTCAGCAGCCTCATCTCCGGAGGGGCGACATGGTTGGGGTTGTAGTCGTTGCCCTGGACATCTCCGGCCGGAACGAGCTGGGTGTTGCAGCACGGGCAGTTGATGCCTAGCCAGTCGTAGAGTTCCTGCGTGATTCTGTTGTACACATCGACCTTCTCGTCGAAAGAGAGGTCGGCCTTCAAAATTTCTTCAAGCATATCTATAGTTCCTCGTTATATTTCGTTATCATCGCCACCTGCTTTTCCAGCTCCTTCTTCGTCTGACTGAACGATAAGCCCTTGCACCAATAATCGTTCTTGAGCAGCACCTTGCAGATGCGCCGCCAGCTCGGGGCGCACCTCTTGGCCTCGTCCTTGAGGTCGGCCGTGTCGGGGATCACCCCGACACCCTCCTTCCGCCACCACTCCATAAAGCGGTCTATTTTCGCCCGGTAGTGGTCGGCGAGGTAGGGTGGCATCGTCTCGAGCAGGAACTTGGCGTAGCTCTCGTAAGTGTGGCCCTCAGGCAGGTTGACCTTGTAGTTCCCCAGCGTCGTACGGTCGCTTTCGCTATACTTGTTGCCCATGTTCGCACCCTCCACCCTGTTCACGACCTTTGCCCAGGTCTCCGGCTCGAGGATCTTGAACAGGTAAAGCCCCTGCCTCTGGTCGTCGCCGTACGGCTGGCAGAGCCGCTGCTTGTCGAGCGGTACGCCCGCCATCTGCATGACATCGTAGATCCTGTTATAGTCGTACCCCTGCCGGCCGTTGGCAATCCATACGTCCTTGACCTTAAAATCATAGATGGGGTAGCAGTTATAGATTTCCTTGTCCGTGCCGGGGAATAGTTTGGTAGTCCACATATAGCCGTTATAGGTCTCCTTCCGTTCGTTCCTCAGCGTACGGAAACGGTTGAGGCTCTCGTCGGCACAGATGCCTACGCAGATCGCCGTCTTCTTCCCCTCGCTGAACCAGTCAGCGAAGGCGGGGACGAACTCCTCGAACTCCATTCCACGTTCGAAGAAGGGGAAATAGCTCTCGTCTGTCACGACATGCGGGTTGTCGGGGTATTCCCGCACCCAAGCCCCGCGCTTCTCCTTGTCCCAACACAGCCAGTAGGGCATGAACTGCGACACGGCGTTCCTGAGGTGGATGGGAAGGCAGACCCACCACCCGGCCACCTCCGGCCTAGAGAACATCCGATGGGTGTACTCGATGGCGTGGCGGTACTGCGCCTCCATGTCGATATACATAGCGTGGACGGGCAGCTTGCCGGCCTGGCGGGCCGCATCTATGGCCATATTGAGCATCAGGCCGCTATCCTTACCGTTGCTGAACGACACGCACACCCGATCGAACTCGCTGAAGATGATTCTGAATCGCTCTACGGCGGCATCCCAGACCGTCTTGTCAAGATAGATTTTGGTACTCATAACTCGTTGATAATATCTTCTTTGTTTTTTTTCTTGAAATATTCGCTCATGCTGACCTTGGCGGCGATGTTGCGGTCAATAAGCCCCTCGAGCTTGAAGTCGCCGGTCAGTTCGTAGTAGCGGCAGTCCCGCTCCTGCCCCGTCCGCCATGTCCTGCGGCTCGACTGGAGCTTCAGGGCATACTCGAAAGTCTTGTCGAAATAGATGGTCGTGTCGAACGCCTGTAGGTTGAGGCCGAACGCCTCCTTCTGGTAGCTCAGTACGAGGCACTCCGGAAACTCCCTCGCGCACAACTCACGGCTGGCAATGAATTTACAGAAGATGACGGTCCTTTTAGGGTCTACACCCCGGGCGAGGATCCCCCTGACCGCCTCGACCTTGGCCGGGTCACAGCAGTAGGCCATCTGCATCTTCTGCGTCATAGCGATGAATATGTTGTTGTCCCATTTGTCGAGGCCCTCGCCGCTCAGGAAATAGGACTTGGCCTCTCCGTATGCCTCCCGGGACTCCGCGCCCGCCCTGTACGGCACCATGTGCCAGAGCCGCTCCACCCTGAGGCGCAGGTCGCACCTGTACACGAAATCCTTGACGAGCCAGTGCAGGTAATCGACATTCTCATAGCCGGTGACGGTCTCTCGCCGCTCCGTCCTCCCGCCGGGACGGCGGATTATGACCTCGTTCCAGTCGCAGAAGGTGTTTTTGAACCTCCGGAGGTCCATCGATAGTATTTTTGGCGAGAGGAACTCCATCTGGCTCCAGAGGTCGAGCAGGTTCTTCGACAGCGGGGTGCCGTTCAGCACAAGCCGGTACTCGGCCTTCTTCCCGAGTTCGATGACGCGCTTTGTTCTCAGGGCAGCGGCGTTCTTGATTTTCAGGGACTCGTCCACCACGGCGAAAAGCCGTCCCTGACGGTCAGCCCACTCGCCCGTCTCGAGGTATATCCTCGACGATTGCGACAGACTCTCCACCCCGATCATCTTCAAGTCGGCCTTCATTCCCCCACCGAGGGTGATTTCCTCACGGACCGCCGGGAGGGTCCGGAGCGGACCGATCCAAAGACAGGCGGTGCAGGGCGAGCTGTTCACGAGGTTGACGGCCACCTGGGTCTTGCCAGTCCCCGCCTCCATGAACAAAGCCCCGACCTTCCAGCCTTCCAGCTTCCTCTCAGCCTCTGTCTGATTTGAGTTCAGGGATCTCATCTCTTTCTCTCTCCACGGCCACTTTCGCGGCCTTATGTCTGATAACCCGGACATCGGGGCGCATCTTGTTGGTTTCGGGGTCGAACCAGGCCGACCTCTTGGTAGAATATTGTATCCCCTTCCGCTCGAGGATCCAGGCGGACACCCAGACAGCATCGCTTTTCGTGGAGCTAAAATCCGTCCCGAATATCTGCGACCTCGGAATCACCGCCTCGCTCCCGTCGAAGCATTTCAGCGACACCGCCTTCGGGGAAATGACCCGA
>CAVJKE010000235.1:0-3346 GCA_963649695.1 bacterium | reverse complement strand
CTCGATGGTCGTGAGCTCGCTCCACTCCGGCTGGTCCACGCCGAGGGTGTCCACGATGCTGGAGAACTTGTGCCTGTCCTCGGCCTTGTCGATGTCCTCAGCGGAAGTTCCGAGGATCGGAACGTTGTGTCTGTGGAGTCTGAGCGCCAGGTTGTTAGGAATCTGGCCGCCCACCGAGACGACAACTCCGTGCGGACTCTCGAGTTCGATGATGTCCATCACCCTCTCGAAGGTCAGCTCGTCGAAGTAGAGCCTGTCGCACATGTCGTAGTCGGTGGAGACAGTCTCAGGGTTATAGTTGATCAGCACTCCCCTGTAGCCCTGGCCCTGGATGGTCTGCAGGCAGGTCACCGAACACCAGTCGAACTCGACCGAAGAACCGATCCTGTAGGCGCCGGACCCAAGCACGATGACGGACTTGCCGTCGTTCTCGTAGTCGATGTCGCTCTTGGTGCCGTTGTAAGTCAGGTAAAGGTAGTTGGTCTGGGCCGGGAACTCGGCGGCCAGCGTGTCGATCTGCTTGACGACCGGAACGATGCCCAGGGATTTCCTGTAGGCGCGGATTCTGTCCATGTTGTCGACGGCCTTGCCGTTGTCCTTCCAGATGGCTCTCTGGATCTGGAAATCCGAGAAGCCCTGCTGTTTGGCGAGCCTGAGAAGTTCTTCAGGCATAGACTCCAGACTGTCGAAGGTGTTCATCGCCTCGTAGGTCTTGACGAGGTTCTCGAGCTTATTGAGGAACCATTTGTCGATCTTGGTGAGCTCGTGGATCTGGTCGACCGTCCAGCCGGCTCTCATCGCCTTGGAAATCACGAAGATCCGGTTGTCGGTAGGCTCTCTGAGGGCGGTCTCGATGTCGGCCACCTTGAGTTCCTTGTTGCCGACGAAGCCGTGGGCCCCCTGGCCGATCATCCTGAGGCCTTTCTGGATGGCCTCCTCGAAGCTGCGGCCGATGGCCATCACCTCGCCGACGGATTTCATCGAAGAGCCGATCTTGCGGGAGACTCCGTGGAACTTGCTGAGGTCCCAGCGAGGAATCTTGCAGACAATGTAGTCCAGGGCCGGCTCGAAGAACGCAGGAGTTGTCTTGGTGACAGAGTTCTTGAGGTCGAACAGACCGTAGCCGAGGCCGAGTTTGGCGGCCACGAAGGCCAGCGGATAGCCGGTCGCCTTGGAGGCGAGGGCAGATGAACGGCTCAGACGGGCGTTAACCTCGATCACCCTGTAGTCCATCGCGTCCGGGTCGTAGGCGAACTGCACGTTGCACTCGCCCACTATCCCGACGTGGCGCACGATCCTTATGGAAAGTTCGCGGAGGAAATAGTAGTCGTTGTTGGAAAGGGTCTGCGAAGGAGCCACCACGATGCTCTCGCCGGTGTGGATGCCGAGCGGGTCGAAGTTCTCCATGTTGCAGACAGTGATGCAGTTGTCGTAGCGGTCGCGGACAACTTCATATTCAATCTCCTTCCATCCCTTGAGGGATTTCTCGACAAGCACCTGAGGGGAGAAGGAGAAGGCCTTCTCGCAGATCTCGTCGAGCTGCTCGTCGTTGTCGCAGAAGCCCGAGCCGAGTCCGCCGAGAGCGTAGGCCGCGCGCACGATGAGCGGGAATCCGAGCTCGTGGGCAGCCTTGCGGGCTTCCTCGATGTTGGAGGCCGGGTGGGACTTGATGGTCTTCACGCCGATCTCGTCGAGCTTCTTGATGAAGAGGTCGCGGTCCTCGGTGTCCATGATGGCGCGCACAGGAGTTCCAAGCACCTTGACATTGTACTTTTCAAGCACTCCGCTCTCGTAGAGTTCGACTCCGCAGTTCAGCGCCGTCTGGCCGCCGAAGGAAAGCAGGATGCCCTGCGGCTGCTCCTTGGCGATGACCTTCTCGACGAAGAACGGGGTCACAGGCAGGAAGTAGATCTTGTCGGCGACGCCCTCCGAAGTCTGCACGGTGGCGATGTTAGGGTTGATGAGGACAGTCTCGATCCCCTCCTCGCGGAGGGCTTTCAGAGCCTGTGAGCCGGAATAGTCGAACTCGCCGGCCTGACCGATCTTCAATGCGCCCGATCCCAGGATCAGGACTTTCTTTATGTTGGTGTTCTTCATTACAGTTTGCTGATGAATTCGTCAAAAAGGAAATTGGTGTCGGTAGGGCCGCTGGAGGCTTCCGGATGGAACTGCACGGAGCAGAAAGGCTTGGACTTGTGGCGGATACCCTCGTTGGTGCCATCGTTCATGTTCACGAACCAAGGCTCCCAGTCGGACCCGAGCGTCTTGTCGTCCACGGCGAAACCGTGGTTCTGGGACGTGATGAAGCAGCGGTTAGTGCCGACCATCCTGACAGGCTGGTTGTGGCTGCGGTGGCCGTACTTCAGTTTGTAGGTGTTGGCCCCGCCTGCCCTCGCGAGCAGCTGGTTGCCCATACATATTCCGAAAATAGGCTTGTCGCCCTCCATCGCCTTGCGCAGGTTGGCTACCGTGACATTGCAGAACTGCGGGTTGCCCGGGCCGTTCGAGATGAAGAGACCGTCGTAGTCAAGCGTGTTGAAATCGTAGTCCCACGGCACGCGGATGACCTTCACTCCCCTCTCCATAAAGCAGCGCAGGATGTTGTGCTTCACGCCGCAGTCGACCATCACGACCGTCTTCGGGCCGTCGCCGTAGGTGACAGGCTCCTTGCAGCTCACGATGGCGATCTGGTTGGCGAGGTTCGGGTCGTCGATCGGGAAATCCTTCTCGACTCCGTCCGGCACGATCATGCCCAGCATCGAACCCTTCTCGCGGAGGAGCTGGGTCACGGCCCTGGTGTCTATGCCGAAGATTCCCGGAATCTTGTACTCCTTAAGCCATTCGTCCAGACTCTTGACGGCGTCCCAATGGCTGTAGTCGAAGGAATAGTTGCTGATGACCAGTCCCCTCACCCAGATCTTCTCGGACTCGAAGTTCTTCGAGATGCCGAGAGCGTCCGCACCTTCCTGCGGAACTCCGTAGTTGCCTATCAGCGGATAGGTCACGCAAAGAATCTGTCCTGAATAGGACGGGTCAGTGAGGCTTTCAGGATAGCCTACCATCGCGGTCGAGAAGACCACCTCGCCGTCGGTGGGGCCGTCGTAGCCGAAGGAGAAGCCGCGGAATTCCGTTCCGTTCTCCAGCTTGAGTGTCGCGCCTTTTATTAAATTCATCTTATTAGATTTACTATATCTTTTATATCCTGTTGTCTTGGCTTTAACTTACAAAAACGACCATTTCAAACAATGATGAAATGGTCGGTCAAATCCAAAGGGGAAAAACGTCCTTGAAGTGCATCTGCTGACGCACTGCCGTTGAATGTATGGAATCCGTCACGGGCATTAGC
>CAVJKE010000234.1:0-3349 GCA_963649695.1 bacterium | reverse complement strand
GCATCTGAAGCACACCTGGTGGTACGATATGCTCTACACCGACCCGGTGAACCTCACCCCGCAGCTGGACGAGGACATCACCAAAGCCGCATGGGTGGCTAAATCCGGCCTCGCACCCTACCTAAAGGACACCTTCCCTTCCATTATGGAAGTCTTCCGCGAGGCCCGCGTCTGACGGGGACGGAGTTTCTATGAATATGCCGGCGGCCGTCCTCTATGAATATGGCAGTACTTCACGGGGCGAAACATTTTGCCGGAAACGGCCGTATATTAAAAGATTCACTATTGAAAATTGTGAGGCATTGACAGGAATTCTTTTATGAAACTTTCGCAATTCCAATTCCTCCTTCCAAAGGAGCGTGTGGCCCAGGAGCCGACAAGATGGCGTGACGAGTGCAGACTTATGGTTGTCCACAAGGACACCGGCGAGATCGAACACAGGTTGTTCAAGGACATCATAGATTATTTCGGGAAAGGTGACACATTCGTGTTCAACGACACAAAGGTGTTCCCGGCCCGCCTGTACGGCAAGAAAGAGAAGACCGGGGCGGACATAATGGTCTTCCTTCTGAGGGAGCTCAACCGCGAGCAGCATCTCTGGGATGTCATCGTGGACCCGGCGAGGAAAATCAGGATCGGAAACAAACTGTATTTCGGTGACGACCAGAGCCTTGTGGCAGAGGTCATCGACAACACCACGTCAAGAGGCCGTACCTTGAGATTCCTCTACGACGGTCCTTACGAGGAGTTCAAGAAATCTCTTTTCAGCCTTGGCGAGATTCCGGTGCCGAAATGGGTGAAGTCCAAGATCACTCCGGAGGACAACGAGAACTACCAGACCATCTTCGCGAAATACGAAGGTGCCGTGGCTGTGCCGGCGGCCGGAACGCATTTCAGCCGCGAATTGTTCAACAGGATGATTCTGAAAGACATAGACAAGGCGTTCATCACCGAACACATGGGTATCGGTCAGTTCCGCAGGGTCGATGTGGAGGATCTTTCGAAACACAGGATGGACTCGGAGAGGCTGATCATCACCGAGGAGGCCTGCAAGACCATCAACAAGGCCAAGAGCGGCGGACACAAGATCCTGGCCGTTGGGACGACCGTCCTAAGGGGTCTGGAGACCTATGTGACGACCACTCACGAGGTCAAGCCTTACGATGGCTGGACGAACAAGTTCATCTTCCCGCCTTACGAGTTCTCCGTTCCGGACGCCGTGGTTTCAAGTTTCCATCTTCCGGAGTCCACGATGCTGATGGCCGTGGCCGCGTTCGGTGGTTTCAACCACGTGATGAACGCCTACCAGGTAGCCTTGGATGAGGGCTACAGATTCGGACCATACGGAGATGCGATGCTGGTCATATAAGACCAGCATCGCATCTCCCCGTCACTACGTGACACCCCTGGGTTCACTGGGGAAAGGTTTCCCCAGACCCCTTCGGTCGCTTCGCTCCGAGTCATATAAGACCAGCATCCTATCATAAGGGAAATTCAGCCGTTGTTCATTCAGAACAGCGGCTTTTTCGTGAGCGGATGGCAGTGCTGGAGGAGGTCGACGGAGATGAAGCCGTCGCACTCCAGTGTGGTTGCCAGCCCGCTGACCCGGCTGAAAGTCCACTTGAGTCTGCCGCACAATTCGTCCAGCGAGATGCCGGCGTGACCCTTGACCAGAAGAGCCAGCCTGACAAGGTCCTCCGACTCCTCCGGCGGCTGTCTGTCCTTATAGAAAGCCTCGACGGAGGTCTTGAAATCGTCCTTCAGGACAAGCGAAGAAGTGCCGAGGCCAAGTTTGCGGACCAGCTCGCCGAGATCGCCTATCTGCTCGGCTATGTTCTCACGGATCAGAAGGTTGCAGCCCTGCGACGCCGGATCGTCGATCCTCCCGGGCAAGGCGTAGACATCCCTGCCGTAGGACGATGCGAGACGGGCTGTCATCATCCCGCCGCCCTTTATCCGGGACTCCACCAGGATCGTGGCCCGGCATATTCCCGCTATGATGCGGTTGCGGCGGATGAAGTTGAGTGCGACAGCCTCCGTGCCGGGAGGATAGTCCGAAACCAGGGCGCACCGGGGCGTGGAAGCGATCCGCTCGCCTACGTCGCGGTTGCGCTGAGGGTACATCCTGTCGATGCCCGTCGCCATCACGGCGACCGTCGGAAGCCCGTCGTCGAGAGCCTCCCGGTGCGCCGTCACATCCACCCCGAGAGCCAGGCCGCTGACCACCAGAGGAGTGACCCCGGCCTTCGACATAGCCTCGACGATCCTCCGGCACCAGGTCTTACCATAATAAGTGATGTTCCTCGTGCCGATGACAGCGACCTGAGGCAGTCCCTCGAAGACATCCTGAGGCGGCGACAGACCTTTGTAATATAGGCCTATAGGAGGGTCCTCGCATTCCATCAGCAGCCCCGGATACCCTGCCTCGCCGATTCCGATGAACCGGCAGCCCTGCTCCTCAAGCCCCTCAAGTTCCATAGCGGCGGTCTCGAACGCTCCGACACAAAGGGACGGTGCGTACTTGCTTTTTGAATATGACCGCAGAGCCTCCCGGGCGGTGGACGGGTCGCTGAAAACGGCCATCGCCCCTCCCAAGTCCTCCATCAGCCTCAGGCTGGTCTTCGGATCGAAACCGAAAATCCTGTTCAGGGCGCAAAGAGCGGCCCGTTCATCCTTCGTGTGCTCCATAGTTCTTGTTTTTCCTGCCCGTCCCGGGTCCATCGGAAACGGGTGTCGCAAGGTGGCATTTTTCCTCCTGAAGCAGGTGGTATGAACAGGATTATTTTCTGTTTTTTATGAATATTTATGTTTTTTACCTTCCTTTTTCATATTCACCGCTCCGAAAGAAAACAGACTGAAAAGGAATTTGCGTATCTTTGGCACCGATTAGAAACTAGGCCGCAACAATGGTTTTCATAGACACACATTGCCACATCACAGACGAGGCATATTCCCCGCAGGAGCAGGAGGCCTACATCCGGAATGCGCTTGCCGCAGGAGTCTCCACCATGATCCAGGCGGACATCGACAGCACCGAGAGAGAGGCCATGTTCGCGCTTGTGGACAGGCATCCCGACACGCTGCGGCCGATGATAGGGCTGTACCCGGGTTCGGTCAAGGAGGACTGGGAGACGGAGATCGGCAAGATGACAGACTTTCTTGAAAAGTGGGAAGGCGCCACAGGCCGCAGGGTCGCCGCGGTCGGCGAGATCGGGCTGGACTACCACGAAGGCAGAGAAACCGCCGACCTTCAGAAAAAGGCTCTCGAATGGCAGCTCGACTTCGCGGCCCGCGAAGGTCTGCCCGTCAACATCCATCTCCGCGACGCGATGGGAGACTTCATCGACAT
>CAVJKE010000233.1:0-3377 GCA_963649695.1 bacterium | reverse complement strand
GCGGTAAGTCGAGGCTGAGCTGGGTGTCGGCGGCGGCGCGGGCCTTTTCGTAGGCGATGACGGTCTCGAGGTCAGGATTGACCATCACGTCGAGATTCCAGATCAGGATCCTGTCGCCGGAGACGATCTCTTTGGTGCATCCGGAAATGCCTACGATGGCAGGAACGCCGATACCTCTGGCCAGGACGCACGCCTGGCCGGAGGTGTCGTCTTCCTCCACGATGATTCCGACAACTTTCTTGAAATCGATAAGCGTGGAATCAGAAAAAGACAAAGCGGGGACGACCAGAACGCTTCCTGACGGAATGTCCTCGAACGGATTCCTGAGTCCGCAGTCGTTGACCACGAACGCACGGCCTTTGGCGAAGCCACGGACTCCGGTCCCCCGCACAGTCATATTCCTAAACCTCCTTTGAAAGGTCCCAGGCCCCTCCCGGAGCGAAAACTGACTCCACGAGAGCGTCGTAGAACATTCCTCTCTTCGCGAGGTCCAGCACGTTGAAGCGGAAGCGCATCAGCTGAACCTTCGGGAACATATTCTTGAGCATCTCCCTCGTCACACCGATCATTGAAGGGTCATACGGCGCGCCGGCCTTCTTCATCAGGTCCTGCATTCTGGCGAATGAATATACCTGCCCCTGGAGTTTCTTCTTGAGTTCCGGCCAGCCTTCCTTGACTTTCGTCAACTGCACGCGGACAGTCTGCGCATCATCATATTTCTTGGTGATTTCGGTGTAGCCGAGCTTCGGCGCAGGGAATTCCTTGAAGATTTCAAGAGCCCTGTTCTGCTCCTGCTCGAGCGTAGGCCAGGCCTTGACGCAGGCGTCAACATCAATCTTGCTCAGATCCATCTTGAACAGTCCGTCGAACACGGCGCACATGGTCAGGGTGCCGATGGCCACCTGGAAACCGTGGGACTGGAGCTTGCCGTTGAAGCGGTGGTGGGTCATGTCGAGAATATGGCTGAAGAGGTGGTCGCAGCAGGAGGCCGGGCGGCTCGACTGGGCGGCCTGCATCGCTATTCCGCTGAGGGTCAGGCCTTCAAATAGATCGGCGACGGCCTGCTTGTCACCTTTGGCGACACCTTCCGGATCGGACAGCAGGTCATCAAGGTAGTCCTGGAGAACGTGCCAGGCGTCCGGCTTGATCGGCTCCGTCCCCATCAGGTCGGCGATCATCCATTCTGCTCCGGCAGGAATCTTGGCGGCGAGGTCGGCATAACCAGCGGCCGTCATCACCTTCGGCGCTGCGGCGATCACGTCGATGTCGGCGATGATCACCTTCGGGGCCGGGCAGGAGAATGTCTGCTTGGAATTATGATAGGAAATCGAAGCTCCGAACGAAGAGAATCCGTCGACTGAGGCGGCTGTAGGCAGGGTCAGATAGGACTGGCCATAGTGGTGGGAGGCGAGTTTGCAGAGGTCGTTGATGACACCCGAGCCGACAGATACGGCTACATATTCAGCCTCCGAGGATGGCCTGAACGCCTTTTCGGCGTCAGGTTCTACATATTCAGGGTCGTTCTCGATGGCCTTCGCGGCGGCGAAGTCTCCGCCTATGATGTGGTCGACCATGTCCACATACCTCCAGTCGGCGTGGAACTCGTCCTTCTCGATTATGTACTTTTCTGTCTGTACGCCGGCGGCGACGAACAATCCGTAAGTCTTCTCTCCCAGCGCTTTCCAGGTGTTGAGGTCGGCCACTACGACCGCCTTCGCACCAGGGAACCATTTCTTGAACTCTTCCGGAGCCTGGGCGCACACTCCGCAGCCCATCTCAAAAACCTTGGTGTCGGTTGCGACGGCCAGGGCTTTGGCAATTCTTTCTTTTGAATCCATAGTCTTAATGAAAAAGAATATTTATTCTTTCAGCCGCTAAAGTTACGAAAATTTCAGTTATATTAGCGACTATGAAAAAGTACATCCTCTCATTATTGGTTCTGCTGGCTCTTCCGGTGATGGCCGCAGGGCAGACAAAAAGCCTTCACTGTCTCCAGCAGGAATTCGTTGACCTGAGGCTCGGACTGTTCGTCCATTTCGGCCTCCCGACCTTCCAGACGGCCGACTGGACCGATCCGGACCTCAGTCCGGAAGTGTTCAATCCGGTCAAACTGGACACCGACCAGTGGGTCAGGGCGGCCCAGAGCGCAGGGATGAAATTCGTCTGCGTGTCCGTCAAGCACCATAGCGGATTCTGTATGTGGGACACGAAGACAACTGACTACAGCGTGATGAGTTCGCCTCTTCACAGGGATGTGCTGCGTGAACTTGTGAATTCCGTCCACAAGGCCGGGATGCAGATAATGTTCCATTTCTCGATTCTTGACACCCACCACAGGATACGCCCTACCCTGCCTTTCACGCAGGAGAAGGTCGACCTGCTCAAGAACCAGGTCCGCGAACTGCTCACTGAATATGGCCCTGTGAACACCATAATGTTCGACGGCTGGGACGCTCCGTGGGGGAGGATCTCATATTCAGATGTCTCGTTCCCTGAGTTTTACCATCTGATCAAGAGCCTGCAGCCTGACTGCCTGGTGATGGACCTGAACGGGGCGAAGTACCCGTCCGAGGCTCTGTTCTACTCGGACATCCGCTGCTACGAGCAGGGAGCGGGGCAGAAAATCTCTCCGGAGACCAACCGGCTTCCGTCGATGGCCTGCTACCCTCTGCAGAGGACCTGGTTCTGGAAGACAGAGTTCCCGACATCTCCTCTTAAAGAAGTGGAAACCATTGTGAAAGAGAACATAATCCCTTACAACAACGCCTATTGCACCTACATTCTGAACTCTGCCCCGAACCGTGACGGCCTGATGGACGACAACTGCATAGAGGCACTGAAGAAGATTGGGAAGATGTGGAAGAACACGGGACACCTCGTGGATGTGGCCGAGACCGAAGAGCCGATCACCGACATCAACATCGCTATCGGAAAGCCGTGCGACTCGTCGTGGTCGGATGATATGGACCTGATGGACTTCGCCAACGATGACGACTTCACCACCTGCTGGGTGTCAAGCCCCGAGGTAAAAGAGCCGTTCTGGAAAGTCGAACTCGACCCGGGATCCCTCATCAATATGGTCGTGATGACCGAACCTGAGGGCGGCGTGATGCAGGAATATGTCATTGAATATCTTCACAAAGGCTCCTGGCACACGGTCTTCAGCGGAGCCGCACCTACGCAGAGCCGGGTGAAGATCCATAGGTTCGACAAGGTCTACGCCGATGCCGTCCGTGTCCATTTCACCCGTTGGACCGGACTTCTCTCCCTTGCTGAATTCGGAGTCTACACACCGTATGTGAAGTAAGGCCGGACTGTTATGTAATTTAAGTTTCGCATGTGCGAAACACCTTGTTTCCCGTCACTTATGTGACGGA
>CAVJKE010000232.1:0-3381 GCA_963649695.1 bacterium | reverse complement strand
GCATCTCGTCGTTGTCCACGCCGAGGATCGCGAGAGTGTCCGGGACGGTGATGTCGAAGATCTTGCAGGTCTCCGTGACGTGCAGGGCGTAGTAGTCGTCGCAGCAGAAGACAGCCGTGTTTTCCGGAAGGGAGACCAGCCATTTCCCGACCGCGTCGAAGTCCTGGTTCCAGGACTCGCCACCGGAGGTCTCAAGGTAGGTGTCGACCGTCAGCCCGGTTTCGGCGAGCCTGCTCCGGTAGCCTGCAAGCCGCTCCCTTGACCAGACGGATTCGTGGATGCCGTAGTAGGCGAAACTTCTGTAGCCGAGGTTGAGAAAATAGTCGGCGGCCATCCTGCCGGTCCCTATGTAGTCTCCTGTCAGGTTGCACACGCCCGGAATCCTGTCTTTGTAGTTCTGCACGATGATGGGGATGTTCATCTCGCTGAGCATCTTCACATCGATGTCGTTCATCTGGGCCACGATGGCGTCCACATCCCATTTCTTCGCCCAGCGGATGATCTCCTTGTCGCCGTGCATCATCCTGTAGTACAGCGGCATACGGTAGAAAGCCCAGCCTTTCTGGCTCTGAGCGTAGCTCACCAGGCCGTTCAGTAGCCCCCTGCCGTAGCCGCTGGACAGATCAGTCACCAGAAGAATCTTGACTACATCCTCTTTTTTGATGTTCCCTTCCATAAGCCTCAAAATTAATGAATATTCCGGCTCCGCGCAAGCGGTGAATGAAGAAGTTTTTATCCTTATATGACGGTTTTTGAGGAATCGATGACGATTATCTGCAACCGTTACTACTTGGAAATTGTTTATATTTGTAACGATAAAATCTACACTGAAGAGCGTGTAGGACGATTAACCACATAAATAGCTATGACTACATCCGGACAGAATCCGTCATCTTCCAGCGGCCGCTGGAACTATCTGCTTTCCCTTGCGATGCTCGGGGCCTTGTTTTTCGTGTTCGGCCTCGTCTCCTGGGTCAATTCCATTCTTATACCATATTTCAAAGTCGCCTGCGAACTTAAAAGCGGCGTTCAGACCTATCTGGTGACGTTCGCCTTCAACATCGCCTATCTGGTGATGACGATCCCGGCCGCCTTCCTTCTCAGAAGGACCGGCTACAAGAAGGGTGCGACCATAGGACTCTGGATAATGGCTGCCGGAGCGCTGCTGTTCTGGCCGGCCGCCCTGACGAGGACCTACGGCCTCTTCCTTCTGGCCCTGTTCACCATAGGGACGGCCCTTGCGATCCTGCAGTCGGTCGCCAATCCGTTCGTGACCATCATCGGCCCGTACGAGAGCGCCGCCAAGAGGATCAGCGTGATGGGCATCTGCAACAAACTGGCCGGTATCCTCGCCCCGCTGATCTTCGCGGCCATCGTCATCCGTCCGCAGGACAAGGTAGTTATGGACCAGGTGGAGGCCGGACTGCTGACCGGAGCGGCCAAGGAGGCGGCCCTTGACGGGCTGGTAAGGGGAGTGATACTGCCTTACGCCGTGCTGGCCGTCCTGCTGTTCATCTTCGGAATCATATTCTACAAATCTCCGGTGCAGGACATCAATCCGGACACCTCCAACAGTTCCGGCTCGTCGGAAGGTGACAGGAAGTCGGTCTGGAAGTACCCTTACCTCGTGCTTGGAGTCCTCGCCCTGTTCTGCCACCTCGGCAGCCAGCAGATCACTGTCAGCACGATCATCGGCTATGCCCAGAGTCTGGGGATGGACCTCGCCGCCGCGAAGGTCTTCCCTTCCTACACCCTCGGCTGCATACTCCTTGGCTACCTGCTCGGAGTCTTTTTCATCCCGAAATACATCAGCCAGCAGAAGTCCCTGGTGGTCTGCACCATCACCGGTCTCGTGCTGTCGACCCTTGTCCTTGTCCTGCCCCCGAAGGCCTCGATCTGGAGCCTCGTGCTTCTCGGAATCCCGAATTCGCTGATCTATGCAGGAATATGGCCGCTCGCCATCCGTGGGCTGGGCCGCTGGACAAGCCTCGGCTCCTGTCTGCTTGTGATGGCTTTGTGCGGCAACGCGATCCTTCCGCTGCTCTACGGCGCGGCTTCCGACCATATGAGCCTCCAGGCGGCCTACTGGCTTCTGGTCCCTTGTTTCGCCTACATGATTTTCTACGCTGTTTACGGTTATAAGATAGAGAAATGGTAACTGCATTGACAAACGGACGGATCATCGTCCGGGACACGATCGTCCGCGGGGTGCTGGTCATCAGAGACGGCCTTGTCGAAGGCGTCTCGGACTGCGTTCCGGCCGGTGCGGAAGTGATTGACTGCGAAGGCTGTTACGTCAGCCCAGGGTTCATCGACATGCACACCCACGGGGCCGGCGGTTCGGATTTTATGGACGGCACGGTGGAGGCCTTCCTCACCGCCGCCAGGATGCACGCCGTCCACGGCACGACCCTGCTCTACCCGACGACGCTCACAAGCACGAACGAGAGCCTCTTCGAGTCCTTCGAGACGTTCCGGAAGGCCTCGTCCTTGAACACTGACGGAGCGCGGTTCGGAGGAATGCACCTTGAAGGCCCTTATTTCAGCCCCCGTTTCGCAGGAGCCCAGGACCCGAGATACTTGAGGAATCCGCGTCCGGAAGAGTATATGGAGATTCTGGACAGATGCCCGTCCATCTCCCGCTGGAGTTTCGCTCCGGAACTTGACGGAGCGGACCGGTTCGCCGCCGAACTCCACAGGCGCGGCATAGTGGCCTCCATCGGCCACACGGACGCGACCTTCGCCGACTGCGACGCGGCCTACAAGGCCGGAGCCACCCTGATGACCCATTTCTATTCCTGCATGAGCACGATCTCCCGCCGTAACGCGTTCCGCTACGCGGGTGTCATTGAATATGGCTACTGGCAGGACGGGATGAAGATCGAGATCATCGCCGACGGCATCCACGTGCCGAAGGACCTGCTGCGTCTGCTGCTGAAGATCAAGGGTGTGGACAGCATCTCCCTCGTGACCGATTCGATGCGGGCCGCCGGCATGCCGGAAGGGAAGAGCGTCCTGGGAGGCCTCGCCGACGGGCAGGAGGTGATCGTCGAGGACGGTGTCGCCAAGCTTCTTGACCGCAGCGCCTTCGCCGGAAGCGTGGCCACGACCGACAGGCTGGTGCGCACGATGGTGACGGTGGCCGGCTGCACGGTCTGCGACGCTGTGAAGATGATGACCGAGAACCCTGCCAGGGTGATGGGAGTCTTCGACCGCAAGGGTTCGCTCGAGCCCGGCAAGGATGCCGATGTTGTCGTCTTCGACGATGACATCCAAATCAGAAAAACGATAATCGCTGGAAAATTAGTGTACAAGGTTTAATATTATTTCCCGTCACGGTAGTGACGGAGCAAGTCCCTCCCCCGAGGGGAGGGATTTAGG
>CAVJKE010000231.1:0-3428 GCA_963649695.1 bacterium | reverse complement strand
CCTGGGGCGCGCGCAACGCCAACGCCCTGATCTCCCTCAGCCAGATGTCCGAAACCCTCTGCATCCTTCTCATCCCGTTCTTCATGAAGCGTTTCGGCATCAAGAAGGTGATGCTGATCTCGATGTTCGCCTGGGTTCTGAGGTTCGGCTTCTTCGGAGCCGGCAACCCGGGAAGCGGAGTCTGGCTGTTCGTCCTCTCCTGCCTCGTCTACGGAGTCGCCTTCGATTTCTTCAACATCTCCGGCTCCCTGTATGTCAACAGAATGACATCCAAGGACATCCGCTCCAGCGCTCAGGGTCTGTTCATGCTGATGACCAACGGTCTCGGCGCTTCGATCGGCACCTGGGCCGCAGGCAAGGTCGTGAACCATTTCGTCTTCAACGCCGCCCAGCCTGACTGGGCCACGGCCTGGTACATCTTCGCAGGCTTCGCCTTCGTGGTCGGCTTCCTGTTCATCTTCCTGTTCAAAGATCCGGGCAAAGACGAAGAGACCACCGCCAAGGAGGCCTGACGCAGACTCCGCGGGATCCGCCTACACTATGGCTTTCCCGACCCTTGACAGGCAGAACATTCTGCTTTGCGACATAAAGTACTTGATGTCGTAGCATCGGAACTCATTATGCCCCCTGACCTTGTTGTAGGATGTGACACAGTCCAGTCTGTAGCCCATCGCGACAAGGTCAGGGATGTTTATGGACACCACCCCCTTGTCAAGCAGCTTCTCGAGAATCTCGTGGTTGCGGTCAATCCTCCTGATCGTCCTCATCCTGAGTCCCTTCAGCCTGCCTCCGTTGACATAGTGATAGCGGTCTTTGCAACCCTGGCAGCAGAACTTCCTGTCGCTGCGCCCGTAAGGAAGGACATTTCCGCATTCCAGGCACCTTCCCCTCCGGTCTTCCTCCGTTCCTGTCATATTTCTTCCCCTCCGATCTTTCCCATCCCCGCCTTGTCAGGAATGTCTGTCTGCGAATATGCCGTTTCGGCCTGACTTTTCCAAGCCTCGCTAAGAAACTTCATCAAAATGTTTCCGTTTTTAAGCCTGAGGCCGCTTTTACGAAGGCGGCAAGGTAATTCTTTCCCGTAGACATAAAATTCTACGCCAGCAAAGAAATCCGCCATTCAGGCAGAAAACCTATGCTAAAAAACAGAAAAAAAAGCAAAGAAACGCATCGTCTCGCTAAAAAACAGAAACTTCTCGGGCATAAAATCTTTGCCGTCGGCGGACAGGGCTTCTTTATGAATATCTTCGCGTCAGGTGCAGACCGGACACCCGGAGGCACGCAAGCCGGACAGACAACTTACGGTACCATTTATAACAACAATTTAAACCACTTGAATTATGGAACAGTTAAACAGGATCGAAATCCGAGGAAATGTAGGAAATGTCAACATCCTCAATGTCGGACAGTCAAGGGTGGCCCACTTCTCGGTGGCCACGAATTTCGCCTACAAAGGCAGGAACGGCGAACCGGTCATAGAGACCACCTGGCACAATGTCACGGCCTGGGAGGGCAAAGGCATCCCGTCTCTTGACTTCATCACTAAAGGTTTCCCGATCTACGTCGCGGGCAGGCTGCGTTCGCAGAAATACGTCTCCAGCGACGGCACGGAAAGGACCAGCGTTGAAGTTCTGGCAAACATCGTCGAGCCGGTCGACGGCAACATTTCGGCGCAGCTCTAACGGCTGCGGCGCAGTGACGCCGTGACCAGGTCGCCGGTGTCTTTTTCGTTTTTTGTTCATAGTAAAGCCTCCCGGGGGTGCGGAAAAGGATGTGGGGGGAAGGATGCCCCCGGGAGTTTATCTATGATTATCCGCTTACTTAAAGTAATACTTTAGATATAGTGAAAGGATGCGATAATTCTATTTCATAGATAGTTGAAAAGACTTAAATGAACGAATATTTTAAAAAATTACACAAAAATATTTGGAGATAACAAAATAATGTGTACCTTTGCGGTACTTTCTGCATCAGTAGGCAAAGGCTGAACGGACGCCAAAGCGGAATACCTTGGGAATCAAGGCCGACAGGCAGCAGCGATGCGGTGCGGCGGCACCTCCTTCAGAAATCCTTACCGCGGCGGGAAGTTAAAAGGGAGCCTGGATCCGTCCAGACTCCCTTTTCGCATTCCCGCCGGCATTGTCAGGCCGGCTGTCAAAGACTGTCCGGCGGGCAGAATCTCCGCCGCCGGCAGCCCCGCATATTACCTTCCTTTGTACATCTTCTCGTAGTAGTGCTGATAGTCTCCGCTGGTGACATTGTCCAGCCACTCGCCGTTGTCGATGTACCATCTGACGGTCTTCTCTATCCCCTCCTCGAACTGAAGGCTCGGCTCCCAGCCAAGTTCGTTCTTCAGCCTCGAGGAATCGATGGCGTAACGCATGTCGTGGCCCTTGCGGTCGGTGACAAACGTGATAAGGTCAAGGTCAGCCCCTTCCGGCCTGCCGAGAACCTTGTCCACAGTCCTGACGAGAACCCGGATCAGGTCGATGTTCTTCCATTCGTTGAAGCCGCCGATGTTGTAGGTGCGGGCGATCTCTCCCTTATGGAAGACTATGTCGACGGCCCTGGCGTGGTCCTCGACATAGAGCCAGTCGCGGACATTCTCACCCTTCCCGTAGACCGGAAGCGGTTTACGGTGACGGATGTTGTTGATGAAGAGCGGGATAAGCTTCTCCGGGAACTGGTACGGGCCGTAGTTGTTGGAGCAGTTCGTCACGATGGTAGGCATCCCGTAGGTGTCGTGGTAGGCTCTCACGAAATGGTCGCTGGAAGCCTTAGCCGCTGAGTACGGACTGTGAGGATTGTAGCTTGTCTGTTCCGTGAAGAAGTCATCGCCGAACGGGCCTCCCCCGCACTCATTCCCGGCAGGGTCGCCTTCCGGCCTTGTGATCTCAAGCGCTCCGTAGACCTCGTCGGTCGAGATGTGGTAGAACCTCTTGCCCTCCCATCCCTGCGGCTCCCAGAACTCGCGGGCCACCTGCAGCAGGGTCAGGGTGCCGATCACGTTCGTCCTCGCGAAGACGAACGGGTCGACGATCGACCTGTCCACGTGGCTCTCGGCTGCGAGATGGATGACCCCGTCGACGGCATATTCAGAAAAGATGGAGCGCACGGCGGCGAGGTCGCAGATGTCCGCCTTGACGAAGACATAGTTTTCCTTGTCCTCGACGTCGCGGAGGTTGGCGAGATTGCCGGCGTAGGTCAGTTTGTCAAGATTGACGATTCTGTACTCCGGGTACTTGTTGACGAAAAGTCTTACGACGTGGCTACCGATGAATCCAGCGCCTCCGGTAACCAGAATTGTCTTCTTAAACATTTTTTCAATTATTCTACTTTTGAACTCACCTATATAAACTGCACCTTATCACACTACTCAACTTTCGCAAGTGGCAAAATGCCTGTGATAAAATACCTTATCCCACGTC
>CAVJKE010000230.1:0-3429 GCA_963649695.1 bacterium | reverse complement strand
GCCAACTGGCGGCCGGCTGGGCGGCAAGCGGCGACGAAAACAGCAGTGCCAGCGCCATGGCCGACACCGCCGTCTTTAAAGTGATTCTTGTGTTCATTATCTTTTGTGTTTCTGCATTCAAACAAATCCCGGGAACAAATTCCGGTCTTCAATTTTCGAAGCCCAAAGATAACGATTTTATTGATGATACTAATTATACCCGGCCTGCTAATCCGCAATAATGCCCAAGCCAAACCGTGCGGGTCCGTCCCTTCATCTACGTCCTTCATCTACGTACATACTTTGAGGCACATAGTCGACACGGCAGCCTTCAATCCGGCAGGCGGGCCTTACAGGCTGACGGTCACGGCGGAGCCGGTGTAGGCCACCTCGACGCCCTGAGGGTTCTTCGGGAAGGCGAGGCCGTTCTCCGGAGTGACAAGCACCACGTTGAACTTTCTGTCCTTCAGCATACCCGGGAACTCGCCGGAGCGGTCACCGATGGTCAAAGTCCTCGAAGCGTCGTCGTAGGAGAAGGTGATGGTTGAATATGCCCCCTTCTCGTAGTTGTAGTTGACTCCTTCGTCCTCATAGAGGGTGAAGGACGCATCCTTGCCGGCATAGACGTAGAGGTCTATCACATCGGCAGGCTTCTCGTCGGACCACTGGATCTCCGGGCCGAACGGAATGATGGAACCCGCCCTCACATATAAAGGAATATATTCATAAGGAGCGTCCACGGTGAGCGTCTGGCCGCCGGAGATGAACCTGCCGCTGTAGAAGTCGTACCAGCCCTCGCACTCAGGGAAATAGACGCTGCGGGAGCGGGCCTTGTATTCAGAGACAGGGCAAGGCATCAGGGCCGGGCCGAACATCCACTGGTCGCTGATGTCCGTCACGTTCCTGTCGGCCGCGAAGTCCATCGGAAGGCCGCGGAGCATCGTGTAATCCTCGAAATGCACCGCGCCCGTCAGCGAGTAGAGGTAAGGCATCAGGCGGTAGCGCAGCTTCATGTAGTAGAGGATGCTTGAATATGTAGGCGTCCCCTCCGGTGCGATGTTCCATAGTTCCCTTCTCGGCCACTGCCCGTGGGTGCGGAACAGCGGAACGAAGGCTCCGAACTGGTGCCAGCGGGTCTGAAGCTCGCGCCACTCCTCAAGGTCAGGTGTCACTTTGCCAGTAGCTTCAAAGGTGCCGGCCGCCGCCATATATTTATCCATCACGCTGAAGCCGCCGATGTCCATTCCCCAGAACGGAACGCCGCTCATCGAGAAGTTGAGGCCTGCGGCCATCTGCGCCCGCATATCATTCCAGCAGGTGCCGATGTCGCCGCTCCAGGTGGCCGTTGAATATCTCTGCAGACCTGCGAATCCGCTTCTCGTGAGCAGGAAGACGCGTTTGTCCGGATCCACGCTTCTCTGGCCGTTGTAGATGGCGTCGGCGTTGACGATCGAGTAGGCGTTCAGATATTCAGTGGAAGGACCGAGGGCCGTCGGAGTCGTGAGCGCCTTGAGGTAGTCCATAGGCAGGCAGTCGCGCAGGTTAGGCTCGCTGGCGTCCATCCACCAGGCGTCTATCTTCCTGCCGTACTTCGAGTAGAGACAGTCGTCCATCTGCTGCCAGAACATCTTCCTGCCGCCCTCGGAATAGGCATCGTAGAACGACTCGACGTGGCCGAGCCAGTCCTTCAGGCTGTCTTTCTCGGCGAGAGGATAGACATAGCCGGAGGCCTTGAGGGCCTTGTAGTTGTCCGTGTTGACATAGAACTTCGGCCAGACACTGATCATATAGCGGGCATGCATCCCGTGGATGTCGTCCAGCATCTTCTCCGGATCCGGGTAACGGGTCTCGTCGAAGGTGTGACTCCCCCACTGGTCGTCCTTCCAGTACTGCCAGTCCTGCACTATGTTGTCCACAGGGATGTTCCTGCGCCTGAGTTCGGCCAGAGCGCCGACGATGTCGTCCTGGGTGCTGTAGCGCTCGCGGCTCTGCCAGAAGCCGAGGACCCATTTCGGCATCACCTGGGCCTTGCCTGTCAAGGTGCGGTAACCGGAGATCACCTCGTCCATATCCTTGCCGGCGATGTAGTAGTAGTCCAGTTCCGGACTCATCTCGGACCAGAAGGAGAAGCGGCTCTGTTCGGCCTCAGTCCTCGGCTCGGCCACACGCAGGCCGATGTAGGACACGTCTCCGTCAGGCCTCCAGCAAACCTTCAGCGGGGTCTTCTCGCCTGCCTTCAGGCGGGCCGTGAACTTGTAGGAGTTCGGATTCCAGGCCGGTCTCCAGCGCTCGGAGACCACCTCCTTGCCGCCCAGAGTGACGGACTGGAAGCCGGCGTAGTAGAGGATGAAGTGATATTCAGCGTCCCGAGGGGCCTCGATGAAGCCTTCGTAGGTGACTTCCGCTCCCTTGAGAGGCAGTTGCGGAAGATTCTTGATGACCCACTCGTTCTCGTAGTAGAGGGAATCCTCCTGCCTGATGACAGGGTCGCCGGAAGCCGGCGTGTAGGTGGCGGTCAGGCCTTCTTCCTTTCCGTCCTTGCCGTAGAGCTTGAACTCCTGGTTCAGCTGCCTGTAAGGTTCGGGGTTGCCCCAGCGGCTCAGCGAATAGTTGTCCACAAGGATGCCGTAGTTCCTGCTGCTGACCACGAACGGGATCGAGACCTTGGTGTTGTACTGGAAAAGTTCCTCATTGCCGCCCTTGTGGTTGAATTCCATCGACTGCTGCTGACCGAGGCCGTAGAAGGCCTCGTCCTGAGGAGAGTCGAAAGTGAAGAGGGTGGAATATTCATTCCTGCCTTCCACGCTTATCGGGGTGAAAGCCATCGTGTTGCCCTGGACAACGGCGTTGCCGTCCTTGTCCTGGAAGCTGACCGCTCCGTCCTTCAGGCGGACGGTGGCGGTGACGGCTTCCGTGCGGACGGACACGGTGCTGTCTGTGCTTGACACGGTGAACTCCGGGGCCGCGGTCTGCGGCACGATGACAAGGCTGTTTCTGTCGGCGAATTTCAGCTCCGGGGTGGCGGTGACTCTGATGAGCCTGTCACCCTTGACCTGCAGCCTGACCATAGCCGGGCCGTCGGCGGTTTTTTCTTCGACTTTGACGGTCACTCCGTCGGAGGTCTTCCGCCAACCCTGGCCGTCGCATCCTGCCGCCAGCACAGCCGCCGCCAATAAAACTAAAGCAAAACTCTTTTTCATCTTGTTATTGGTTAAATTGTAGTAGTTATCAATAGTGGTGATTGTCTATCAGAATCCGGATTCCTATAGTCACAAAGACGATATCAATTTGTTCCACATTTCCTTATGTTCAAACAAGACAGCTTTGTCAGTGGACAGAAGTTCAATGTAATAATCCAAGAATGCGGACGTGTTTTCAATCAGTCGCAAGTAGTATTTCTGTCGGCGAATTTCAGCTCCGGGGTGGCGGTGACTCTGATGAGCCTGTCAC
>CAVJKE010000229.1:0-3430 GCA_963649695.1 bacterium | reverse complement strand
TCCGAAAATCAGACAAAGTTAATCATAATTCGCCACTGACGGAAAAATAACTTCGCCAAAAAAGAAAATCGCCGGAAACCGCCTTCGGACATATCCTTATTTCACGGGCGATGTCCTACGGGCGTGGGATGAGGTTTTCATCACAGAGATTCCGCCACTTGCTAAAGTTGAGTTTTGTTATTACCTTTGTTAATCATCGCGACACAAAATGGTAACAATTCACTGCAAAAACACAGGCGGGTACAAAAGCTTCCCGGAAGGGACGGCTCTTCTGGACATCGCCAAGGAGTTCGATTTCGACAAGCCCTACGACATCCTCGCAGCCAATGTCAACAATGTAGCTGAAGGCCTGAAATTCAAAGTGTTCCACAGCCTCACCGTGGAGTTTCTGGACTACCGCACCTACATCGGACGCAGCTTTTACTGCCGGTCCCTGTGCTTCCTTCTCTGCAAAGCCACAAGAGATGTCCTGCCCGAGAGCAAGGTGGTTATCCACCGGCCGATCTCGAAAGGCTACTTCTGCGCCGTCTTCAAGAAGGACGGCCGGCCTCTGACCGAAGCGGACGTGCAGGCCATAGACAGGAGGATGAGGGAAATCGTGGCCGAGGACCTGCCTTTCGTGCGCAGGGAGGTCGAGATAGAGAAAGCCATCGAGATGTTCAAGGAGTCGGGCGACCTCGACAAGGTCAAGCTGCTCCAGACCTGCGGCGAGGTGTACATCAACTGCTACACCCTGGGAGATTTCACGGACTACTACTACGACGAGCTTGTGCCAGGCACCGGCTACCTCAAGAACTTCAACGTCTCCTTCTGCCATGAAGGAATATTGCTCCGTGTCCCGAACCGCCACGCTCCAGAGGAGCTGGCCCCGCTGTCGGCCCAGCCGAAGACTTTCGAGATCCTCGCCGAGTCGCACAGGTGGAACCGCATAATGGGCCTGACAACGGTGGGAGATGTCAACAAATCGATCCTCGACGGCAACGCTTCCGACCTGATCCAGATCTCGGAGGCCCTGCAGGAGAAGAAGATAGTGCAGATCGCCGAGGAGATCGAGCGGCGCTACAACGACCCGGAAAAACCTGTCAGGCTTGTGCTGATCACCGGTCCGAGCAGCAGCGGAAAAAGCACGGTCTGCAAAAGGCTCAGCGTCCAGCTGAAGGCCTGCGGACTGCATCCGGTCTCTTTCTCGACCGACGACTATTTCGTCAACAGGGTCGAGACCCCGAAACTGCCTGACGGCTCCTATGACTTCGACAATTTCGACACGGTCGACCACGACTACCTCCAGAAAGACCTCGTGAGACTCATCGGCGGAGAGGAGGTCGAGGTGCCGGAGTACAATTTCGTGACAGGTCTGAGGGAGTTCAACGGCAAGAGGCTCAAGCTCGGGGAAAGGTCTGTGCTGATCATCGAGGGTCTGCACGCCCTGAACCCTCGGCTGACCGACAAAGTCGAAGACGAGAAGAAATTCAAGATATTCATAAACACCATCACCTCCATCCCGCTGGACTGCCACAACTGCATCCCGACGAGCGACAACCGTCTGCTCCGGAGGATCGTGAGGGACTTCAGGAAGGGGGCTTTCACCGCCAGGGAGACAATCTCCAACTGGCCGAACGTCCGCCACGCCGAGGTGAAGTGGATCTACCCTTACCAGGAGGACGCTGATGTGCTGTTCAACTCGGCCTACCTCGTCGAGTTCGCCGTCCTGCGCACTCACGCCGAAAGGATCCTCGCCACCGTGCCGAAAAACTGCCCGGAGTACAACGAGGCGCACAGGCTTATGAAGTTCCTGCACTATTTCGTACCTGTCTCAGACAAGGAAGTGCCGCCGACCTCCCTCATCCGCAGCTTCATCGGAGGCGGAAGCTATTAACATCCAGACAACAACACATAACATCTACCGTGAATATGGCAGACGAGAAGATAATCTTTTCAATGAACGGGGTGGGCAAGGTCCTCCCGCACAACAACAAAGTCATCCTCAAGGACATCTACCTTTCGTTCTTCTACGGGGCGAAGATCGGCATCATCGGTCTGAACGGCTCGGGAAAATCGACGCTGATGAAGATCATCGCCGGAGTGGAGAAATCCTACCGGGGCGAGGTGGTCTGGGCTCCGGGCTATTCAGTGGGCTACCTGGAGCAGGAGCCTCAGATGGATCCGGACAAGACGGTCATCGAAGTCGTCCAGGAAGGAGTCCAGGAGGTGATGGACGTTCTGAACGAATACAACGAAATCTCCCTCAAGTTCATGGAGCCGATGGACGACGACCAGATGAACGCCCTGATCGAGAGACAGGGAGAACTGTCCGAGAAAATCGACCATCTGGGCGGCTGGGAGATCGACGCCAAACTGGAAAGGGCCATGGACGCTCTTAACTGTCCCCCTTCCGACGCCAAGGTCTCGACTCTTTCCGGTGGCGAACGCCGAAGGGTCGCCCTGTGCAGGCTTCTGCTCAGAGAGCCGGACGTCCTGCTTCTGGACGAGCCGACCAACCACCTCGACACTGAGAGCATCCAGTGGCTGGAGGCGCATCTGAGACAGTACAAAGGCACGGTCATCGCCGTGACCCACGACCGCTACTTCCTCGACAACGTGGCCGGCTGGATCCTTGAGCTGGACCGCGGCGAGGGCATCCCGTGGAAGGGCAACTACAGTTCCTGGCTGGAGCAGAAGACCAAGAGGCTCGAGATGGAAGAGAAACAGGAGAGCCGCAGGCGCAAGACCCTCCAGCACGAGCTGGAATGGGTTCGTATGGCCCCGAAGGCCCGCCAGGCCAAGCAGAAGGCCCGTCTGGGAGCCTACGAGAAACTTGCCGCCGCCGACTCGAAGGAGAAGGAGGCCAATCTCGAGATCTACATCCCGAACGGTCCGAGGCTCGGCAACAAGGTCATCGAGTTCAAGGATGTGTCCAAGGCCTATGGCGACAAGGTGCTGTTCGAGCATCTTTCGTTCGCCCTGCCGCCGGCGGGCATCGTGGGAGTCATCGGTCCTAACGGAGCCGGCAAGACCACCCTCTTCAGGCTGATAATGGGCATCGAGAAGCCGGACACCGGATCGATCGACATCGGCGAGACAGTGAAGATCTCCTATGTGGACCAGCAGCACAAAAGCATAGACCCTGACAAGACGGTGTTCGAGACCATCGCCGGCAACTCCGAGTGGGTGCGTCTGGGCAACAGAGACATCAACGCCAGAGCCTGGGTGTCAAGGTTCAATTTCAGCGGCTCCGACCAGGAGAAACTCTGCGGAGTTCTTTCCGGAGGCGAGAGGAACAGGCTCCACCTGGCGCTGACCCTCAAGGACGAGGGCAACGTGCTGCTTCTGGACGAGCCTACCAACGATGTGGATGTCAACACTATACGGGCTCTCGAGGACGGACTCGAGAGTTTCGCCGGCTGCGCCGTCGTGATCAGCCACGACCGCT
>CAVJKE010000228.1:0-3433 GCA_963649695.1 bacterium | reverse complement strand
GGTTTCCAGAGGCCAACCCTCGTAGGTCCAGTCCTTCGCTCTGGCGAGAGGCGGTTCGCCGTTCTCGGTCGGCTTGAACTCGCTAATCTCAGGCAGGGTCAGAGGCAGTTCCTCGAACGGAACAGGAGTCGGGATGCCGTTCTTGTAGTAGATTGGGAAAGGTTCGCCCCAGTACCTCTGGCGGCTGAATATGGCGTCGCGCAGACGGTAGTTGACCTTTCTGTGGCCAATGCCGTGTTTTTCAACATATTCAATGGCGGCAGGAATTGCCTCCTTGACGTCCATTCCGTTCAGAAAGCCGGAGTTCATCATCTTGCCTTCCTTCGCGTCGAAGCTTTCTTCGCTGACGTCGCAGCCCTCGATCAGAGGGATGATCGGCAGGTTGAACTTTTTGGCGAACGCATAGTCGCGGCTGTCGTGTGCAGGGACAGCCATGATCGCGCCCGTGCCGTAGCCCGCGAGGACATATTCAGAAATCCAGATCGGGACTCTGTCGCCGGTCATCGGGTTCACGCCGTAGGAGCCGCTGAACACGCCCGTGACTGTCTTGGTCTGGGCGATCCTTTCGCGCTCAGTCTTCTTCTTCACCGCCGAAAGATACTCATCCACAGCCGCTTTCTGCTCCGGAGCGGTCAGAACCTCAACGAGGTCGCTCTCCGGCGCAAGCACCATGAAGGTCACGCCGAACATCGTGTCCGCACGGGTTGTGAATATGGTGACGTCGTGCTCGGTCTCGCCGTTGTAGCACTTGAAGACAGCCTCGCAGCCGTTGGACTTGCCGATCCAGTTGCGCTGCATTTCCTTCAGGGAGTCGGTCCAGTCAATCCGGTCAAGGCCTTCGAGAAGCCTTCCGGCATAGGCCGAGACGCGCAGCTGCCACTGCTTCATCTTCTTCTGCTCCACAGGGAAGCCGCCGCGCACCGAGAGGCCGTCCTTGACCTCATCATTTGCCAGCACGGTCCCGAGTCCGGCACACCAGTTCACCGCGGTCTCGCCCTGGTAGGCGATGCGGTAGTTCATCAGAGCGTCGGATTTCTCTTTCTCTGAATATGCCTTCCACTGCTCCGCCGTGAAAGGTTCGTGGTCGGTGCAGGCAGCGTTGACAGCCTGGCTTCCGCCTTTCTCGAAGGCCGCCACAAGGTCCTCTATCGGACGGGCCTTCTGGGCGTCGTTGTCGTACCAGGATCCGAACATCTTCAGGAAAGCCCACTGGGTCCACTTGTAGAACCCGGGGTCGCAGGTGCGGAGTTCGCGGCTCCAGTCGTAGGAGAAGCCGATGCGGTCCATCTGCTGGCGGTAGCGGTTGATGTTGTTGACCGTCGTCACCTCAGGATGCTGGCCTGTCTGGATCGCGTACTGCTCGGCCGGAAGACCGAAAGCATCGTAACCCATAGGATGGAGGACATTGAAGCCCTTCAGTCTTTTGTAGCGGGAATAGATGTCGCTGGCGATGTAGCCCAGCGGGTGTCCCACGTGCAGACCCGCCCCTGACGGGTACGGGAACATGTCCAGAACATAGTACTTAGGTTTGGAAGCATCCTCACTGGTCTTGAACGTGCCGTTCTCAGCCCAGTAGGCCTGCCATTTCCTTTCAATTTTCTTGAAATCGTAATCCATTATGCTGTTGTTGTTTATCTATAATCGTGCTTTTTGAATCCGAACGTACTCTTCTTCTCGAGCCTGAACTCCACATAGAGCGACATCCTCGACTTGACCTTCTTGCCGAGCAGCCAGCCCGGTTTCCAGTCCGGAGAAGCGGAGATGATCCTCACGGCCTCGTCGTCCAGCAGAGGGTCGACACCCTTGAGGACGGTCACATCCTTGACCTTGCCCTTCTCGTCGATGACGAACTCCACCAGAACCTTGCCCTGGATGCCGTTCTCGACAGCCTGCTTAGGGTACTTCAGATAGGAGTAGACCCATTTCTCAAGGAACACTTTAGGGTCCTGGCTGCCCAGGAACGTCGGCTTGTAGTCGCAGTCGTAGTAAGGGATGACCTTGTCCTTGTCTTTGGAGTCCGTCAGGCTGGAGACATCCGACGGATTGAAGATCGGCTTCGGACCGTTTATGAGTGCGAGCGAACAATGGTAGACATATTCAAGTTCCCTCTCCATCGTCTCGTAGTCGATGATTGACTGGGTGTCACGTTCGGTGCAATATTCAGAGAAATGTCCCGTGGTGAAGAAAATCGAAGGTATCTCCTTGTCGTAGAACGCCCTGTGGTCCGAAGGATAAGGCTCCGCCGCCGTGACTTCCGGCTTTATCGGCTGGAGTTCGCCGGCGAGAGAGGTCAGGACCTCGTTGAGGTCGGCGTTGGAGGACGTGTAGGCGTAGAAGCCGGTGCTTCCGGTGCCGACCATGTCCAGATTGATCATCGCGTCAATGCTCTTCACGTCGCTGAACGCCCTGTTGAGGAAGTACCACGAGCCTGCGAAAGTCTGGCCGGAAGCTCCGAAGCCCACGAAAAGCACCGAACGGCCGAGCAGGGCGCTGTTGGTCTTCAGCATCCTTGCGAGTTCGAGCATCATAGCCACTCCGGAGGCGTTGCCGTTGGCCCCGTAATAGATCCGGTCCACCGTCCGTCCATCTATGGTCATCGTGTCCGAGCCGAGGTTGTCCATCCTCGCACCGATAACTATGTATTTATCCCTCAGGGTTTTGTCACCACCCTGGATAAAGCCTACCACATTGCGGGAGGTAAGGGTGTCGCCATTTTCCTGACGTATGCCGAAGATGTCGCCGTCAGGACCGGTCAGGACATCGACTCCATATTCCTTTAGCTTCCCGGTGACGTACTCCGCCGTCATCCGCTCCCCTTCCGAGCCGGCTTTGCGACCTTCCATCGCCGCCGAAGAGATGGTGGAGACGTGTTCCTTGAAGGCCCGGACGGTCTCGCTGTCGTTGAGGTCGTCGTAGGAGGCTCCGGTCCGCAGCTGGGCTCCGGATGGCAGCGGTCCCGCCAGGAAGGCGCAGAGGACCGAGATTACCGCGATCTTGATTTTCATTTTATTTCCGTTCTAAAATCCAGGCTCCCTTAGGACAAAAATCCTGCCTTTGGATTTCGGCGAGCGTCCTTTCCGCCTCCTGCCTGTCGTCAGACGCGCTGACGGCCACCGCCGTGCTTCCGTTTCTGAACGCTATCAGGTCGGTTCTGTAGCCCTTCCGCGAGACTTCTTCAGCGTAACGCTCGGCGTTTTCTCGGCTTGAGAACGCACCGAGGACCACGCAGTAGCGGTAACGGTGGTTTTCCGCCGCCGTTTTCTGCCGGGCGGCCAAGGCCGCGGCGGAATCAGCCAAAGCCTTTTCCAGCGAATCCTGTCTGGCACGCCTCGCTTCCTCCTCGAGCCTGATGGCTTCAGCCTTAGCCTCAATCCATTCAGAATCAGGTCTTCCGGCCAGCCTGCGGAAGAAATCGCAGCCGGTAAGGGAGAGC
>CAVJKE010000227.1:0-3462 GCA_963649695.1 bacterium | reverse complement strand
CACTGGACCCTCTGGTCCCAAACCAGATGCGCTAGCCAACTGCGCCACACCCCGATAACATTCCTTCGGGTTAACCCCTCAGGCCTTTCCTGACAAATCCCGTAGGCTTTCTCATTGGAAAGGACTGCAAAGTTATGCCTTTTTTCTTAAATCGCAAAACTTTTTTAAAAAAATCAACTATCTTTGAATTCCCGGTTCCGCAGGCGGCGGCATTGACGGCTCCGAGGCCCGGCGGCGGAACGCTTGAAATACAGAAAACGAAAACGATGATCATCAAGGCAAAAGCGATAGAGAAGTCCTTCGGCGACCTTAAGGTCCTGAGAGGTATTGATTTCCAGGTGGACAGGTCGGAAGTGGTGTCGATAATGGGAGCTTCCGGCGCCGGCAAGTCCACCCTTCTCCAGATTCTCGGCACATTGTCGACTCCCGACTCAGGGTCTCTTGAAATAGACGGCACCGATGTCCTCGGTCTCGGAAGCAACGCTCTCTCGGCGTTCAGGAACAAGAAGATCGGCTTCGTGTTCCAGTTCCACCACCTCCTTCCGGAGTTCAACGCTCTCGAGAACGTGATGATTCCGGCGTTCATCGCCGGCCGCTCCGACAAGGATGCCCGTGCCGCGGCTACGAAACTCCTTGAGGATGTCGGACTTGTCGAGAGGATGGAGCATAAGCCGTCGGAACTCTCGGGTGGAGAGCAGCAGAGGGTGGCGATCGCCAGGGCCCTGGTCAATTCTCCGGCGATTCTTTTCGCAGACGAGCCTTCCGGCAACCTTGACTCCAAGACAAAGGCGGAGATCCATCAGTTGTTCTTCGACCTGCGGGAACGCTACGGCCAGACCGTCGTCATCGTGACCCACGATCCTGAACTCGCTAAGATGTGCGACAGGACTATGTTCATGCGGGACGGACTCTTCGTGGAGCAGTAGCCGTCCACGTTTCAACCAGAGGGAGGACCGGCCGTGAAAACCCAAGCCGCTGAGCAGCCATATTCAGAAAAGGAAGTCTTCCGTTTCAAGAGGTTCGATGTCGCCAACCGTCGCTCCGCGATGAAGGTGAACACCGACGGCGTGCTGCTTGGCGCGGTCACCGAAGTCCTTGAAAGCGACCTGAATATTCTGGACATCGGCACCGGCACCGGCACGGTGGCTCTTATGCTCGCGCAGCGGCGTGAGGAGGCTTCCGGGGCGGCCGCCGGGCTTGCCGGAAAAGATGACGGATGGCGGATCCGGGGCATCGACATCGACCCGGATTCGGCAGCCGAGGCCGCTGAAAATTTCCGGAATTCTCCCTGGAACTCTCATCTCGCCGCATTGAACCTGAGCCTCCGCGGGTTCGCTGACCATGCGGCCGCCGGCGGTGGACTTGACCTGATCGTCTCCAATCCGCCGTATTACGACAATTCTCTGCAGGCTCCCGAGCGGAGAAGAAACACCGCCCGCCACACAGGCGACCCTGAATCCCCCGCCGGCTGCGAACCCCTGTCCTACAGGGAGATACTTGAATATGCCTCCTCGGCCCTCAGCCAAGATGGCCGTGTGTCCATAGTCCTTCCTGCCGACCAGGAGGATGCCCTTCTTCGTCACGCCAGGATGTGCGGTTTCCTCCCGTGGAAGATCTTGAGGGTCAAGACTGTGGAGCGTAAGCCGGTGTCCAGGGTCATAGTCCGTTTCAAACGGCGGGCGTCGGCTCCGTCCGTCCCTGAGGAGGAGACCCTCACCCTTCTTGACGGAGAAGGGAGGCGCACCAGCAGGCACGCCTCCCTTGTGGAAGATTTCTATCTCTGGTGACCGGCCTCTCGTTTTGACCGGCCTCGCCTGACCTGAAAGTCAGCCGCTTACTTTTCCTGTTTGCTGTCGCAGCCGTTCTTGTGGAGACGGTGGATCTGCTGGCGGCGGAAGGATTCCTCGGCGATGAACAGCTTGGCCACCTTCTTGTCGGAGAGGATCTTGCGGTACTGGGCGGCATATTTCCTGTCGATGTCCTTGCCGCTCTCGTTGGCTTCGAGGTATTTGTCCAGCAGCGCCTTGACCTCGCTGTCGCTCTTCCCTGCCTGAAGAGCCTCGTCCAGAGCCTTGTAGGCCTCCATCGAGGCCACGAAGCAGTCCTTCTTCTCGCTCTCGCATTTGTTGTAGACCGGCCAGAACTTCTCGGCCTCTGCGCTTGTCAGCTCCATCGCGTCGGTGAGGAAGGCGATCTTCTCGGCCTTCCATCTGTCCTGCCAGTTCCTCTTGTCTTTGCCGTTATCTTGTGCCTGCAGTCCCGCGCCGGCGGCGAGGACCAGAACCATAAGAGTCAGAATAATCTTTTTCATGATGTGAGGTATGTTGATGTGTGATTTATTTCTGGGCCACAAGCCCTGCATATTCAATCATTTCGGCCGGAGTCCCCGTGGCGATGAGGTAGTTGACCACATCCTCCTCGGTGATGGTGTCGCGGTCCATCGAGAGGACCTCGGGCAGGTCGTCCGGGTACGAGAAGTGGATGAACTCGGCGTAGGCGGCCTCGCCCCAGTCTTCCGTGCCGTCGGCCGGGACGGCGGTACGTCTCAGTACAAGGTTGCCGGCTATCACCAGGGCCGCGAAGCAGGCGGCGAGGGCGAGATAAGGTTCGAGGCGGCGCAGAACCCCTCGGCGCGGGACTCCGCCCGAAGGTATCGCTTCAAGACGTGTCCGAAGGTCCTCGAAATAGCCTTCAGGCACGTTGCAGGAAGTTTTCCCGCTGCAGTTAGATATTTTGTCGTTCAATCGCATATCCAGAGTCTTTGACAAATCAATCGGCCGTAGGTTTAATCCTGGTCTTCAAGTTCGGCCCGTATTTTTTCGGCGGCGAAATGGTAGGAGGCTTTGAGCGCCCCGACGGATGTCCCCAGAATCTCCGAGATGTCTTCGTAGGACATCTCGCTGAAGTATCTCATCGTGAAGACCGTCTTCTGCTTTTTGGGAAGCCGGGCTATGGCTTTGGCGAGCGCCCTCGCGGCCTGGTCTCCGTTGAACCAGGGGTCCTCGTCGATCCTGTCGGTGAGGGCCTCGTCCAGGCTTTCGAACCTGAGGGCGGCTCTGACTTTCTGTCTGCCCAGCCAGTTGAGGGTCTCGTTGGTGGCAATTCTGTAGATCCAGGTGAACAGCTTGGAGTCGCCCCGGAAGGTGGGCAGAGCCTGCCAGACTTTCGTGAAGATTTCCTGGAGAAGGTCGTCGGTGTCCTCGTGCGTGCCGACAAGCCCGCGGACGTGCCAGTACAGTCTCTCGCTGTAGGCGGAGACTATCTCCTTGAAGGCTCTGTCCGTCTGTCCGCTTTGGTAAAGCCCGACAATCTCTTCTTCAGTCATACATAACGAAATCAATCTTTCAAATGTACGACAATTTGCTTATTTTTGCAATTATGAATTTTCACATCTGTGAAACACTTTATTTCCCGTCACGAAAGTGACGGAGCAAGTCCCTCCCCCGAGGGGAGGGATTTAGG
>CAVJKE010000226.1:0-3481 GCA_963649695.1 bacterium | reverse complement strand
CGCAGGAAGTTCACCCGTTCGATCCTCTACCTGAAAGGAGGCGACATCAACGAGGAAATCTACAACCTGATGAGCAGAGAGCGTCTCCGCAAGGGTTCAGTCTCCACCTGGCAGGTGGACAGCTGGCTGAAAGGCCCTTACTTCGAGGGGAAATTCGTGATCGACATCAAGGCCTGAGACCTCTGGCGGAAGATGTTCAAAATCAAGGGAAAACAAAACATTAAAAACTAATATTCAAGAAAATGAAAGCAATCGCTAGAATCGCGGCGCTGGCCGCGTTGGCCACGATGAGCGTGTCGTGCGCCTCTCAGAAAATCGCCGTCACGGCGCACAGAGGATTCTGGAACTGCGAGGAGGCAGGCTATGCCGAGAACTCCATCAAATCGCTTGAGGCCGCCCAGAACGCGGGCCTCTGGGGCAGCGAGTTCGATGTGCAGATGACCTCCGACCTCGTGATCCTCGTCCACCACGACCCCAAGATCGACGGGGTGTGCATCTGGGACCACGACTACGCCGACTTCAAGGACAGCAGGCTGAAGAACGGCGAGAAGATCCCTACCCTCGACGAGTACCTGACCCAGGGAGAGAAGAGCAAGAAGACGGTGCTGGTGTTCGAGCTCAAGCAGCAGATCGATAAGCAGCACGAGGACTACCTGGTCGACCAGAGCGTCAAGGCCTTGAAGGAGCACGGTCTCTATGACCCTAAGAGAGTGATTTTCATCTCGTTCAGCATGAATATGTGCGAGAGGCTCGCCGCCCTCTGTCCGGGATTCACGGTGCAGTACCTCAACGGCGATGTCGCTCCTGAGGAACTTGCCGCCAAAGGCATCAACGGCATCGACTACCACTACAAGGTCCTGAATACCCATCCGGAATGGGTCAAGGAAGCCAAGAATCTCAAGATGAGCGTCAACAGCTGGACAGTCAACAAAGAGAAGAACATCAAGGAGATGATCGACCTCGGTGTCGACTGCATCACCACCAACGAGCCGATCCTCGTCAGGGAGAAACTCGGCAAGAACGAAAAGGTGAAGTAAATTACTTCACTTCAATAAGTTCCGACCAGTCGGTCGTGAAGAGTCTTGAACGGTACTCGCTTCTGATGCCGTCAGCATAATGTCCTGGGCGCTGGGTAGCCAGCCTCAGGACATTTTTTCCAGAGGTGTTGACCAGGTCCATCACCTTGGAGAGGCGGTCGTCCCGGTCGCGCGCCTCCTGGTCGAAATCGAAGAGAGTGGCCTGCACAGCGTCGCCGTCCACGATGTCTGAGACGACCACGCCGGCCTTCTTGTACTGGTAGCCCTGGCGGTAGACCAGCCTCAACGCCTTCAGAGCCGCACCGACGATCTCCCGGGCGTTGCTAGCCGGCACATCGAGCCTTATGCTTGCGTCACGGAAATACTGGGGAAGATCCTCCCGGAAAGGATTCGTGTAGATGAAAGTGCCGACAGTCTGCGCCGCCGTGCCTTCCGAGCGGAGTTTCTCGGCGCATTTCCCGGCGAAATCCGAAACCCTCGCCGACAGTTCGTCGAAATCGGACAGCAGTTTGTCGAAGGAACGGGAAGTGCAGATGGTCTTCCGCTTCTCTTTCGTCTCCTCCTCGACCATCCTCCGTCCCTGGAGTTCGGCCCAGGTCCTGACCCCGGATATTCCCATCATATTCCTGACCCACTCCGCAGGCCGCCCGATGAAGTCGAGCGCCGTCTTCACTCCCGCCGCCTCCAGTTTCGGAGCGCCGCGCCTCCCGACCCCCCACACATCACCTATAGGGGTGAGGGCCAGAGCTTTGCGTATCTTTTCGACAGAATCGATGGTGCAGACCCCGCGGTAGCCCTTGTACTTTTTGGCGAAGTGGTTGGCGACTTTGGCGAGGGTCTTGGTGTCGGCTATCCCGATGCTGACGGGGATGCCGGTGCAGCGCCGCACCCGCACCACAAGGTCCGCGCACAGGGAAGACAGGGACCCGGGATCGACCCCGTCCATGTCCATATAGGCCTCGTCGATCGAGTAGATCTCCAGTTTTGGAGCGGCCTCCGACAGAATCGACATCACCCGCGAGGACAGGTCGCCGTAGAGGGTGTAGTTGGAGGAACGCACCACGAGTCTCCCCTGCTCCACAAGATAGCGGACCTGGAAGAAAGGAGTCCCCATCTTGATGCCCATCGCCTTGCTTTCGTTGCTCCGCGCCACCACGCAGCCGTCGTTGTTGGACAGCACCACGACAGGACGGCCCTCCAGTTCCGGCTGGAAAGCCCTCTCGCAGGACACGAAGAAATTGTTGCAGTCAACTAGCGCGTACACACCTTCTTGATCACATAAGTCACCACACCCCAGACGGTGAAATCGTTGGCCTCGGTCACCTCGATAGGGGGATACTTCTCGTTGGCGGGAAGAAGCCACATCCTGCGGTGGCCGAGGATGTCGTAGGAGACGCCCGGGGCGGAGGCCTTCACGCCCCGGCCGGGATCCTTGAAAGAGATGAATTTCAAGGCGAACTCACCGTCGATGAAGCAGACGGCCATGTCCCCTTCCCTAGGCTCCAGCGACTTGTCCACGACAAGCACGTCACCCTCGTCCACATCGGCGTCGACCATCGAGTCGCCCACCACCCTTGCGAAGAAAGTCGATGAAGGATGGCGCACAAGTTCCTTGTTGAGGTCTATGAAAGAATTGACATAGTCCTGCGCCGGCGACGGGAAACCGGCGTGTACGCCGCTCTCCATCATCGGGGCCAAAGACTCCTGACTCTCGAATTTGTTTTCCTCTGACATCTTGCCTGCTCTTCGATACGGGCCGCCGGAACTCTTTCCCGGTTCTTCGGGACTCCACCGCGGCCACCAGACACAAAGATAAACAATCTTCCGCAGATTCCGGAGCGGATTCCGGACAAGCATATTATCCCTTGGTTTCAGGAAGCCGTGTCACCGGCGGTCCGGAAGGGAGCTCCTTTCTACCGGACCGCTTTCATTTTAGAGGCTTATCCACTGACAATTGACCAAAAATGGTTAAATTTGCAGGTTGTTAAAAACACAACTGCAAGATTAAACCTTAATATTGAAAGATATGGTCAAAGTAAATCTGGGAGGATGCTCCTCCTTTGTCAAAGAAGAAGATTACAAAGAGTATGTAGCAAAGGCTCTCGCAGCCTTCGACACGCTTGAGGCGGAGAACGGGGCCGGCAACGACTTCCTCGGATGGAAGCACCTGCCGACACAAACTCCTGAGTCCCTCATCGCCGAATGCGAGGCCGTCCGCGACAGCTGGAAGGCCAAGGGTGTGAACCTCGTCGTGGTCATCGGCATCGGAGGTTCCTATCTCGGAGCCCGCTGCGCCATCGAGGCACTCTCCCACAATTTCGCGAAGCAGCTTTCCGGAGCCAAGGCCGCTCCAGAAGTCGTTTTCGCAGGCAACAACCTTTCCGAGGAATATCTCGCCGAACTGATGGACCTCGTGGCTGAAAGGAACGTTGCCACCGTGGTGA
>CAVJKE010000225.1:0-3487 GCA_963649695.1 bacterium | reverse complement strand
GCATTCTACCTGGGATGCCTTTGACACCTTCCTCCGGGTTCCTGCCACAGTGACCGCCAAGGGCGCTCACGTCAGGGATGCGGTCGACATCAAAAGAATAATGATCATAGTCGTGCTGGCTCTCGTTCCTGCGGCCCTGTTCGGAATGTGGAACGTCGGCTACCAGTACAACCTCGCTTCTAACGGAGACCTTCCGGGCTTCTGGAACCAGTTCTTCTGGGGTCTTCTCAAGGTTCTTCCTCTCTACCTTGTATCATACATCGTCGGCCTCGCCATCGAGTTCGCCGGCGCCCAGATCAAGGGTGAGGAGGTCAACGAGGGCTACCTCGTCTCCGGTATGCTCATTCCGCTGATCGTCCCTGTGGACGTTCCGCTCTGGATGCTCGCCATCGCCGTGGCCTTCGCGGTCATCTTCGGCAAGGAAGTGTTCGGCGGCACCGGTATGAACTTCCTGAACCCGGCTCTTCTCTGCCGCGCGTTCCTGTTCTTCGCCTACCCAAGCTCGATGTCAGGCTCACAGGTCTGGATCGCCCACCGCTGCGGCGCTGACGCCATCACGGGCGCGACCCCTCTGTCCTACCTCGCTGACGGCCAAGGCGCTTTCGAGAGCATCACCAACGCCGGCTACAGCTTCTGGAACATGTTCGCCGGAATCATCCCGGGATCAGTGGGTGAGACTTCAGTGATCGCCATCCTGATCGGCGCCGTCATCCTTCTTTGGACCGGAGTCGCCAGCTGGAAGATCATGGTTTCCTCAGTCGCCGGTGCCCTGCTCGTCGGCTGGCTCGGCAATGTCTGCGGCGCCACCGATGTCCCTGCCTACTACCAGCTCGTGATGGGAGGTTTCGCTTTCGGTACAGTCTTCATGGCCACCGACCCTGTCACCTCTGCCCAGACCGAGACCGGCAAGTGGATCTACGGATTCCTCATCGGCGCTCTCTGCGTGGTTGTCAGACTGTTCAACCCTGGCTACGCCGAGGGTATGATGCTGGCCATCCTTCTTATGAACACATTCGCTCCGCTCATCGACCACTGCGTGACTTCATCAGCGGCGAGCAGAAGAGCGAAAAAGGTCACAATCGCTTAATTTTCAAGGAATATGAATACCAACGGTAACGTATACACAGTAGTTTACACGACGGTAGTCGTGGCCCTTGTGGCAGCGATCCTGGCTTTCGCCTCACAGGTCCTCGCCCCTAAGCAGGACGAGAATGTCAAGGCGGAGACAATCGGCCAGATGCTCGCGGCGGCCAAGTTCTACGAGAAAAGCGAACTTGAGGCTATGGGCAACAGCAAAGTGCTCGAGGAATATGTAGGCAGCATCCAGTCCTCGATCCTCGTGAACGCCGAAGGTCAGGAGATCGGCTCCCTCGACAAGGAGAAGAGCGAGATCTACACCACCGGCCAGCTCAAGGCACAGAACAAGCTTATCAAGGACGGAAAGACCGACAACCTCGCCCTTCCTGTCTTCATCTTCTCCAAGGACGGTCAGAAAGTGACTGTCATCCCTTGCTACGGCGCTGGTCTTTGGGGACCTATCTGGGGTTATCTCGCCATCTCTGACGACCTGACCATCGTAGGAGCCTACTTCGACCACGAAAGCGAGACCCCTGGCCTCGGCGCCAAGATCAAGGACGATCCTTCATTCCGCCAGCAGTTCGAGGGCAAGAAGATCGACTTCGAGGCCGTGAACAAGAGCGGTGAGGCCACACCTTTCGAGGTCGTCAAGGGCGGCGCTCCTGAAGGCCAGATGAACGCGGTCGACGCGATCACCGGCGCTTCCATCACCAGCAAGGCCCTCGGAGTTTCCATCGCCACCTGGCTCAACGCCTACAAGCCGTACCTGACATCAGCCAAGACGGCGGTCCAGACTATCGAGGTTTCTGAAACACCTGCAGAGCATGCTGACACCACAGCCGTGGCGGCAGAATAATGAGGAGGAACTGATATGAACGCAAAACTTAAAGAAACAATTTTGAATCCGATACTCAAGGGCAATCCTGTGACTGTCCTTATCCTCGGAATCTGTTCCTCTCTGGCTGTGACCGTACAGCTGAAGGGAGCTTTCGTGATGGGTCTCTCGGTCATGATCGTGACCGGACTTTCCAGCTTCGTCGTCTCGATGATGAGAAACTCCATTCCTAACAGAGTCCGCATCATCGTCCAGCTGGTTGTCGTCTCGCTGATGGTTATCCTTGTGGACCAGTTCCTCAAGGCCTATTCCTACAGCATAGAGAAGCAGCTGTCCGTGTACGTCGGCCTGATCATCACGAACTGTATCGTGATGGGCCGCATCGAGGCCTTCGGTCTCTGCAACAAGCCGATCCCGTCACTCCTTGACGGTCTCGCCAACGGTGCCGGCTACGCCGCCATCCTGATTGTCCTCGCCTTCTTCCGCGAGCTCTTCGGCTCAGGAACCCTCTTCGGCGTCAGGATCATCCCGGAGAGCTTCTACGCCGCCGGCTATGTCAACAACGGTCTTGTGATCCTCCCTCCGATGGCCCTGATCCTTCTGGGCTGCATCGTGTGGATCCAGAGGAGCATCCAGAAAGACCTTCAGGAAAAGTAACATCTGACACACAAGAATTATGGAATATCTTAGCTTATTCGTAAAGTCAATATTCGTTGACAATATGATCTTTTCGTACTTCCTCGGTATGTGCTCATACCTGGCGGTATCGAAAAACGTGAAGACGGCTTCCGGTCTTGGTGTGGCTGTCGTGTTCGTGCTCCTGGTCACCCTTCCGATCAACTACCTGCTGAACCAGTACATCCTCAATCCGGGTGCTATGAAATGGATCAGCCCGTCGCTGGCGAACGTCGATCTGAGCTTCCTGAGCTTCATCACCTTCATCGCCGTCATCGCCGCCATCACGCAGCTTGTGGAGATGATCGTCGAGAAGTTCGCTCCGGCACTATATTCAGAACTCGGAATTTTCCTCCCGCTGATCGCCGTGAACTGCGCCATCCTCGGTGGCTCGCTCTTCATGCAGCAGCGTGACTTCGCCAACGTAGGCGAGGCCACCGTCTATTCGCTCGGTTCAGGTCTCGGCTGGTTCGTCGCCATCGTCACCCTCGCAGCGATCAGGGAGAAGATGGCATATTCGAAAGTGCCTGCGGGACTCCGCGGCATCGGTATCACCTTCATCACCGTAGGTCTGATGGCCATGGCCTTCATGACCTTCATGGGACTCACAATCTAAACTAAGGAGGCAGAAATATGTTTTCAACAATTATTGCAGCTATAATCACAATCGTGGTTGTGACAGTGATTCTGGTGGCGCTGCTTCTTTATGTGAAGATCAAGCTTACCCCGGAAGGCACCGTAAAGATCGACATCAACGCCGGCAAGAAGACTCTCGACGTCCCTCAGGGCGGAGACCTTCTCCACACTCTCGCCGACCAGAAGATTTTCCTTCCTTCCGCCTGCGGTGGAAAGGCGAACTGCGGCCAGTGCAAGGTGCAGGTGCTTGAAGGCGGCGAGACC
>CAVJKE010000224.1:0-3514 GCA_963649695.1 bacterium | reverse complement strand
AATAATTATGAGCAAAGTAGTAGAAGGCCTCCGTTACAGCGAGGACCACGAATGGGTAAAGGTTGAAGGTAATGTGGCTGTCATCGGCATCTCCGATTTCGCCCAGAAGGAACTCGGTGACATCACCTACGCCGACCTTCCTGAGGTTGACGACGAGGTCGAGGCTGGCGAGGAGTTCGGCGCTCTCGAGAGCGTGAAGGCTTCCAGCGAGCTTCTTTCCCCGGTTTCCGGCAAGGTTGTCGAGGTCAATCCTGACCTTGAGGACGCTCCTGAGAAGATCAACGAGGACGCTTACGAGGCCTGGATCATCAAGGTCGAGATGAGCGACGCCGCCCAGGTCGAGGCTCTGATGGACGCCGAGGCTTACAAAGCATATTCAGAGAAGTAGGAGAGATGGCAGCGTTTCCTTATTTCCCTCACACCGAAGACGATGTCCGTGCGATGCTGGACAGGATCGGGGTAGGCTCGCTTGACGACCTCTACTCCGATGTCCCTGCGGACGTTGTTTTCAAAGGTGAATATGACCTGCCCGAGGCTAAGTCCGAGCAGGAGGTCAGGGACTTCTTCGAGGCCCTTGACAAGAAGGACGCGAAACTGAAGGTGTTCGTCGGCCAGGGTGCCTACGACCACTACACTCCTTCCGTCGTTCCTTACATCACTTCCCGCTCCGAGTTCCTGACGGCCTACACTCCTTACCAGGCCGAGATCTCCCAGGGAACCCTCAGGTACATATTCGAGTACCAGAGCATCATCTGCGCCCTGACGGGGCTGGATGTCAGCAACGCTTCGATGTACGACGGCCCTACCGCCGCCGCCGAGGCCGTGAGGATGGCCCCTGCCTGCACGAAGCGCAAGACCAGGGTTCTCGTCTCCGAGGCCCTTCTCCCGAACGTGCTGAAGACCATAAAGACATATTCAGGCTACCACGGCACCGACATCTGCTTCATTCCTTGCAAGGACGGGCAGACCTGCCCTGACTGCCTCAAGGCTGAACTCGCGAAAGGCGACGTGGCCGGTGTCCTTGTCCCTTCCGTCAACCGCTACGGTGTCATCGAGGACCACACTGGCTTCGCCGACGCCGTCCACGCCGAAGGTGGAATATTCATTGAATATTGCGATCCTTCCGCTCTCGCGGTGCTGAAGACCCCTGCCGAATGGGGCGCTGACATCGCTGTGGGCGACGGCCAGAGCCTCGGCATCCCGATGAGCTTCGGCGGTCCTTATGTAGGCTTCATGGCCTGCAGGAAGGAATATGTCCGCAAGCTTCCGGGAAGGATCGTGGGCGAGACCCGCGACTCCGAAGGCCGCCGCTGCTTCTGCCTTACGCTCCAGGCCCGCGAGCAGCACATCCGCCGCGAGAAGGCGACTTCCAACATCTGCTCGAATGAAAGCCTTATGGCTCTCTATGTGACCGTCTATGCGTCGCTGATGGGACCTAAGGGCCTTCAGGAGGTCAACGACCGCTCCTATGCGGCCGCCCACTACCTCCACGACGAGCTTCTCAAGACCGGCAGGTTCGCCGAGGTCTTCGACAAGCCGTTCCTCAAGGAGTTCGTGCTGAAGCCGCTCGTGTCCGTCGAGGACCTGCAGAAGAAACTCCTCGAAGGAGGCTTCTTCGCCGCCCTCCAGACCGAGGAAGGCTATGTCACTTTCTGTGCAACCGAAAGAAGGACGAAAGCTGAGATCGACGCTCTCGTCGCATTGGTGAAGGAGGCCTAAGGACGATGAAATACTACGACAAATTGATTTTTGAACTCTCCAAAGAGGGGAGAGTCGGCTATACCCTCGGCAAGAACGAGTGGACATCGACGGCAAGCGAGATCCCTGCCACGCTCAGGCGCTCCGCTCCGGCCGGACTTCCGCAGGTCAGCGAGATCGACGTCGTGCGCCACTACACGAACCTGTCCCAGATGAACTTCGGTGTGGACACCGGATTCTATCCTCTGGGCAGCTGCACGATGAAGTACAACCCGAAGATCAACGAGGAGATCGCCGGGATGAAGGGCTTCCTCGGACTCCATCCTCTGCAGCCGGCGTCGACCGTGCAGGGCGCTCTGGAAGTCTATTATAATATGGACAAGGCCCTCGCCGCGATCACCGGCATGGCACACTTCACGTTCAACCCTTGCGCAGGAGCCCACGGAGAACTCACCGGTCTGATGATCATGCGTCAGTACCACATTCTCAACGGCGACCTCAAGAGGACCAAGATCATCGTGCCTGACAGCGCCCACGGAACGAACCCTGCCAGCGCCGCCGTCTGCGGCCTCGATGTGGTTGTGGTGAAGTCCAAGGCCGACGGTCTCGTGGATGTCAACGACCTCAAACCGCTGCTCGGCGACGACATCGCCGGCATCATGATGACGAACCCTAACACGCTTGGACTCTTCGAGAAGGACATCGAGGAGATCGCCGCCCTCATACACGGCTGCGGAGGTCTTCTCTACTACGACGGAGCGAATATGAACCCGCTCATCGGCGTGGCCCGTCCAGGAGATATGGGCTTCGACATCCTGCATCTCAACCTGCACAAGTCGTTCTCCACGCCTCACGGCGGCGGCGGTCCTGGATCAGGCCCTGTCGGAGTCTGCGAAAGGCTTGTCCCTTACCTTCCTGTCCCTAAGGTCGTCAAGAACGAGGCCGGACAGTTCGAGGTCAAAGGACGCGCCGGAGCCGGCCCGGACTATGCTGAGAAGAACGCCGAAGGCTGCGCTAAATCGGCCGGAGAAGTGTCCGGCTTCCTGGGCAACTTCGGGGTCATCCTCAGAGCCTACGCCTACATCCTTATGCTCGGCCGCGAGAATGTCAAACTCGTCGGCAGGTACGCCACCCTCGGGGCCAACTACATCAAGGAAAGCCTCAAGCAGTGGTACAAACTGCCTATCCCGACAGTCTGCAAGCACGAGTTCGTCTATGACGGCCTTGTCGACGACGGCTCGAAGAAGGCGGAGGACGGAACAGTCATCCGCGAGGGCGCTACCACGCTCGACGTGGCCAAGAGGCTTCTCGATTTCGGCTTCCACGCCCCTACGATCTACTTCCCGCTTCTGTTCCACCAGGCCATAATGATCGAGCCTACTGAGACGGAGTCCATCGAGACCCTCGATTCGTTCATCGAGGTGATGAAGAAGATCGCGCAGGAGGCCGCCGAGGATCCTGCCATCCTGAAGAGCGCGCCGCACACCGCTCCGATCACCAGACCGGACGAGACCACGGCCGCCCGTCAGCCTATCGTCAAGTACCAGGACGAGCGATAAGCTCTCTGAATATTCGGAAAACGCTCCGCGGCCGCCCGACCGCGGAGTTTTTTTATTCTTTTCCGCCCAAAAGTTTGCAGGTTCAGATTTTTTTCCTACCTTTGCAATCCCGATGGGGTATTAGCTCAGTTGGTAGAGCGTTTGAATGGCATTCAAAAGGTCAGGAGTTCGATTCTCCTATGCTCCACAAAAATATAGAAAAGCTGGTCTGTCGACCAGCTTTTCTATATTTTTGCGGGAGCATCCGTCTATTCACC
>CAVJKE010000223.1:0-3533 GCA_963649695.1 bacterium | reverse complement strand
GAGCAATATCATAGGCTTCTACAATATTCTTGAAGCCTGCCGCCATCACGAAGTGGAACATCTGGTCTATGCCAGTTCATCCTCTGTTTACGGCAGCAACAAGAAAGTCCCGTATTCAACTGACGACAAGGTGGACAATCCTGTGAGCCTCTATGCCGCCACCAAGAAGAGCAACGAGCTTCTCGCACACGCCTACAGCAAACTTTACAACATCCCGTCAACTGGTCTGAGGTTCTTCACGGTCTATGGTCCGGCCGGCCGCCCGGATATGGCTTATTTCGGTTTCACGGACAAACTTGTCAAGGGTGAGAAGATTAAAATCTTCAACTACGGCAATTGCAAACGGGATTTCACCTACATTGACGACATCGTGGAGGGTGTAGTCCGTGTGATGCAGCGCGCTCCGGAAAAGCAAATCGGCGAGGATGGACTTCCTGTATCGCCATACAAGGTCTATAACATCGGCAACAGCCATCCTGAGAACCTCCTCGAGTTCGTGGATATCCTCCAGCAGGAGCTTGTACGTGCGGGAGTCCTTCCGCAAGACTACGATTTCGACTCTCATAAAGAACTCGTGCCGATGCAGCCGGGCGATGTGCCGGTGACTTATGCGGACACGGCTCCGCTCGAGGAAGATTTCGGATTCAGACCAAGCACTTCGCTCAGGGATGGTTTGAGAAACTTCGCCGAGTGGTATTCAGGCAACTTGGCAGGACGGTCGTAGTCTTCACCGTAGCCGAGGGATGGTTTGATAAGTTTCGCCGAGTGGTATTCAGGCAACTTGGCAGGACGGCCGTAGTCTTCACCGTGGCCGAGGGATGGTTTGAGAAACTTCGCCGAGTGGTATTCAGGCAACTTGGCAGGACGGTCGTAGTCTTCACCGTAGCCGAGGGATGGTTTGATAAGTTTCGCCGAGTGGTATTCAGGCAACTTGGCAGGACGGCCGTAGTCTTCACCGTGGCCGAGGGATGGTTTGAGAAACTTCGCCGAGTGGTATTCAGGCAACTTGGCAGGACGGTCGTAGTCTTCACCGTAGCCGAGGGATGGTTTGATAAGTTTCGCCGAGTGGTATTCGGGAAGCTGTGGCAGATAAGTAACTGATAATGAGAAAGATAAGTAAAGGTCTGGTCGTGATATCACGACCAGACCTTTACTGTTTTGCTTGATTGTCAGCGGGTTATCCGCCACGGCCCGCCCGATAATCGGCCCGGTAATCGGCCCGGTAATCGCCCCGGTAATCGCCTCGGAAACGGCCCGACCAGAAACCGGACCCGGCCCGGACACGGTCCGCTGCCGCAATTGCGGTTGACCTTACTTGCCTGCTTGCTACTTGTTGCCGGCGGCCTCGGCGAGGACTTTCTCGCTGCGGGCGATGAAGTCGGCGAGAGCCTTGCCTTTGAGAAGGCCGTTGGAAAGGAGGGCGAGGTCTACGACCTGCTTCAGAAGGTCGCTTGAGGCGGCATATTCATTGACCACAGCCTTGTGCGCGTCGATGACCGCCTGGCGCTCCTCCCTCGCTTTCTTCTTCTCATCGTCGGTCGCGTCCTTGCCCGGCTCTGCAGGAAGTTCCTGCATCGGGGTGATCTTGGACTTGGCGTCGGTGACGATGCCCGCCATCACAGGATTCTCGAGGTTGACGGTGATGTTGAACGACTCCGGCATATTCCCGTAGAAGTTCATTCCGCCGCCCATCGCGCTCATCTCGCGGTAACGCCTCATGAACTCGTTGCGGGTGATGATGACAGGAGCGGCGTTCTCGCCGAGATTGTCGGCCTCGACATAGTACTCGTTCTCCTTCGGAAGGACGGACTTGAACAGGTCGCTGAGGTCATCCTTGTCGGCCTGGGCCATCTCCGGTTTGATCTTCTCTCCCTTAGGGATGAGGTTGTCGATCGTGTCCGAATCCACGCGGGCGAACCTGCTGTCCTCGATCTTGCGCTCAAGCAGGTTGACGAAGTGGGAGTCCAGCTCGCAGTCCATCAGCAGCACATCGTAGCCCTTGTTCTTGGCGGACTCGATGAAGGAGTACTGCTCGTCGACATTCGTGGCGTAGAGGTAGACGACCTTCTTGTCCTTGTCGGTCTGGTTGTCAGCTATGCCCTTGCGGTAGTCCTCCAGCGAGAAGAACTTGCCGTCGGTGTTCTTCAGAAGGGCGAACTTGAGCGCCCTCTCGCAGAACTTCTCGTCGGAGAGCATTCCATATTCAATGAATAGTTTGAGGTTGTCCCATTTCTGTTCCCAGGCCTCGCGTTCGTTCTTGAAGATCTCCTCAAGCCTGTCGGCCACCTTCTTGGTGATGTAGGTCGAGATCTTCTTGACATTCTCGTCGGCCTGGAGGTAGCTTCTGGACACGTTGAGAGGGATGTCAGGAGAGTCGATCACGCCGTGAAGCAGTGTCAGGAAGTCAGGCACGATGTTGTCCACGTGGTCGGTGACGAACATCTGGTTGCAGTACAGCTGGATGTTGTTCTTGTCGATGGCCATCCTGTCCTTGATCTTAGGGAAGTAGAGGATGCCGGTGAGGTTGAACGGATAGTCCACGTTGAGGTGGATGTAGAAGAGAGGCTCCTCCTTCATCGGGTAGAGGTCCCTGTAGAACTTCATGTAGTCCTCTTCCTTGAGTTCGGAAGGCTTGCGGGTCCACAGCGGCTCGATGCTGTTGACGATGTGGTCCTTGTCGGTATCGACCTCCTTGCCGTCTTTCCATTCGGTCTCCTTGCCGAAGACGATCGGCACAGGCATGAACTTGCAGTATTTGCCAAGAAGCTGGCTGATCTTGCCCTTCGTGCCGTAGTCCTTGGCGGACTCGTCGTCAAGGTAGAGGGTGATCACGGTGCCTCTGTCAGCCTTGTCGCAAGGCTCCATCTCGAACTCAGGGTCGCCTTCGCAGCTCCAGCGGACGGCCTTGGCGCCTTCCTTCCAGGAAAGTGACTCGATGGTCACCTTCTTCGCCACCATGAAGGCTGAGTAGAATCCCAGTCCGAAATGGCCTATGATGTTCTGGTCCTTGTACTTCTCGAGGAATTCGCCGGCGGATGAGAAGGCGATCTGGTTGATGTACCTGTCGATCTCGTCTTCGGTCATACCGATACCTGAGTCGATGATTTTCAAGGTCTTGGCTTCTTCGTCAAGCTCGACGCGCACCTTGATGTCGCCAAGCTCGCCCTTGAACTCGCCGTTCGAGGCGATGGTCTTCATCTTCTGCGAAGCGTCCACCGCGTTCGCTACGATCTCCCTCAGGAAAATCTCGTGGTCGGAATAGAGAAACTGCTTGATGACCGGGAATATGTTCTCGGTCGTCACTCCTATCTGTCCTTTGTTTGCCATAATAGTATCTTATTTTTTTATTTACGAATATATCCATTCGGCTTCGCCACTTGCGGAACCGAATGACGGATAGTCAAAATATGTTCCAACACAGTCGGACTGACAAATTGTCACCGCCCCGTATCACCGATTTCCCCTGCTCCCTGTTTCAGGTCGGAGGCCGTCACACAACAGTCTCCAAGCCGTGGGAGTGCTCTTTCTTGTAC
>CAVJKE010000222.1:0-3568 GCA_963649695.1 bacterium | reverse complement strand
CCTCCATAGCCGTGTCCTTTAATGTCCGGAGTCAAAGATAATGAATATTTTCCAAACGGGCGAAAAATCGGGTGGCTTGACATCCGGAGCTGTTTTTGTTATATTTGCAAGTGCGTAAAGAACATACTATGCCTCACCACAGTAATAACCTACCGTATGACAGGACGGACAAATACAGCATTTGGGAATATAGCAAGAAACTCCTCGGTAAAACCCTTGACGAAGCTGTCGGAGGAATAGACGGAGAGGACAATACCGGAAAGGGTCGTCTCGGCCAGATGGTCGAACGCTATTTCTTCGGCTATGAACCCAATAACGATCCGACACCGGATTTCGAGGAGGCCTGAGTGGAGCTGAAGTGTACACCATTGAAAGAACTGGCCGACAAGAGTCTGCGGATCAAAGAACGTCTGGTGTGTTCGATGATCGACTTCAGCGAAGACTATAAACATCCTTTTAAAGAGTCCCACGTCTACATCAAGTGCGCCTGTATGCTGATTCTGATGTATCTGCATCAGGCGGAAGTCCCCGTCCAACATCTCAAGTTCCTATATTCCGTTCTGTGGCAGACTCCAGAGAAGGACTTGCTTATAATGGAGCAGGACTATGACAAGATTGTCGCTAAAATCCGTTGTGGCAAGGCTCACGAACTCTCAGAAGGCGACACGACCTATCTGGGAGCCTGCCGGAAAGGGCAGAAGAATGATTCCGACCAGTTTTACACGCTGCCTTCCGGCAAAAGGTGTGACATCCCGGCCCCAAAGCGCGCATTCTCTTTCAAGCCCCAGTATATGAGGACGATTCTGGAATTCATCCAGAACTATGGCGAGAACGCGGGTGTGAACACTGCGGCATTTGTTGCCGGGTATGACCATGGACTGATTTCAAAAGAGGAACTCCAGAAGCAATCTTTCGAGAACATCAACTACTCTGATATTCTTCAGGAAGATGACTGGTATGAATCCCGTCTGTATGAATTGTTTACCAGCCGTTTTCTTTACATAGTATTCAGGGATTGCGGCACAAAAGGCAACCCGGATTTCAGATTGCAGAAGGCTTTCTTCTGGACGATGCCGTATGAAGACCTTCTCTCTGCCGAGCCATACTGGAAGAACATAAAGGACAATGTCGCAGCCAACCGCATCGATTCTGAATATTTCTACCGGGAGAGTGAGCATAAGAAATTCCACGTCCGCCCGAAAGCGAAGAACGCTTCAGATCTGGCTGTCAATCCGAATGGGGGATATTGCAAGAAATACTGCTGCTGGTTCAACCACGAATACATCCAGCATATAGCTGAAGATGAATCATAACGAAAACTGCGGGGAATACTCCCCGCAGCTTTTCTATTCAGTTTTGAGCCTTTTTTCAAGTTCCTCGCCGACCTTCGTGACGATTCCGCAGACCAGCGCATTTCCCATCAGAAAAGCCCGCTTGGCGTTTTCCACGCCCTTGAGCTCGGTCCAATTCGACGGAAACATATTCACATGCTCAAGTTCGACCGGGGTCAGACGCCTGAGTCTGCCGGTTTCATCTTCGATGACGTGACGGCAGCGGTCCGGCCCTTTGCCGCCCTCGGATGTGATGATTGTCCGGGCTGGCTTGTCGATGGAGTCAGGGAAATCCATCGCACCTTCGGTGTAGAAATATTTGAAACCGTCAGCCTTTGTGCGCTCCTCCCGCTTTGCCCCCTTGAAATAGCGCCAGCGCTCGATTTGCTCTTCGGGAATATAGAAGGATTCGATGTCGGAAGGTCTTTTCTCGCCTCGCACCAGGCAGTCCCGCAGGTGGATCGGAGTTCCATTGAATACGGGTTCTGCGTCAATCGAGTAGGCAACTCCGTCTATCATCAGGCCGGCCTTGTCGAACGGGCTGTCACTTCCTCTGCCGTTGAAATTTTCGGTTATGTCCACAAGGCGGTCTTTCTTCGCTGATGACAGTCTGACGGCATTTGCTTCCGTGATGCGTCGGTCGCATTTGATCGGGAATGACTTGGCGAACACGCCGTCCTTTTGAATCCAATCATTAGGGTCGCTGTAGCCTTTGGCGACAGCGCTGTCCTTCTTGTATGCGCAGATGTAAGTCCTGCGGCGCTTCTGCGGCATACCGTAGTCGGCAGCGTTGATGACGCGCCACTCGACGATGTACCCCTGCTCGTTGAGGCATTCAAGAATGATGGCGAAATCGCGGCCGCGCTGTTTCGCCGGAGAAAGAAGAAGACGGTCGACATTCTCCAAAAGGAGCATCGACGGGGCCTTCTCGCCCTTCTTCACAAGAATATTGTAGATGGACCACCAGAGGACACCTTTCTTCCCCTCGATGCCCTTTGAACGGCTGAGCGTTGACGCCACCGAGTAATCCTGGCAAGGGAATCCGCCCACAAGCAGGTCGTGGTCAGGAATATCCTCCACCCGGACTGAGTTGATGTCCACATTGGACACGCTGCCGGGACCGAAGTTCTTTTCATAGACCATGGCCGCGTGCTGCACCTTTGTCGCAGGTTCCCACTGGTTCGCCCACACCGTCTTGAAGAAATCCTTGTCGGCCTTCTCCAGACCCACGCGGAATCCCCCTACCCCGGCGAACAGTTCTATGACTTTTACTTCTTTCATTGAATATTCCGATAGCGGACACAAATTTATGAAAAATTCTCCTTTGATCAAAATCTTTTGTCCGCTGCGGATAGGGGAGATCGCGGGGGAGAAGAGTCGGGGAGAGGAACTCTTTTCACAAGGGACAGTGAATATCTTCTCGTGGGCTGCATGGGCGGCTCGGGCGAAATCGCCGTCATCAACGTGGAGAAATGCGCCTACCTGGGGAAGATCTGCGGAAGCAAGCCGAACGTCAGGCATTTGATTTGCAAGGATGGCTACCTTTATGCAAGCATCAACACGGCCGGGTACGTCCAGAGGTGCGGATTCCTACCCGGTCGGGCTGGCCATATAGAAGGACGGGGGCTGGCTCATCCCGACTTCGCAGGGCCGAGGCGGGAACGGAGGCAATGCCGTCGATGTGTATAAAATTGAATATGAATGATTTCTGAATATAGGCGATTAGCGGCGGCGGTTGTCGCAGCGGTGATGATGGCGACGGGCATAGAAGCGGCCGCTCAGGAAAAGGCGGAAGAGATAACTAATGAATATGCTGCCTCGACAGACTCGGTGACGGTGTCGACGGAGGCTCTGGCCGACAGGCTGATAGACGACGCGAAGGCTCTGCTGGGGACTCCGTACCATTACGGGAGTCCGGGACCGAGGTCGTTCGACTGCTCGGGATTCACGGGCTACATCTACAGGAAATATGGCTATGACCTTGAACGGTCTTCGGGCGGGCAGGCCAGACAGGGCCGCGAGGTGAGCGGCCCGTGGTCGAACCTCCAGAAAGGCGACATCGTCGTCTTCGCCGCCAGGAGGAACGCCAACCGGGTGGGCCACGTGGGCATATTCATAGAACTAAGCGCTGACAACAAGGATTTCACCTTCATCCACGCCGCCGTCCAGGGCGGAGTGATCGTCTCGCATATTACCGAAAAATATTATTCCACGAGGTTTCTGGGGGCGAGAAGGAT
>CAVJKE010000221.1:0-3578 GCA_963649695.1 bacterium | reverse complement strand
AAAATGGTCTTCTCAACCTCCGGCTAGCACCATCAAAAGTGACGGAGAACCTGATTCTACGACCAGACAGTTGCTTATTTTAATGATTTACAGACAGTTACCTGCCACAACAAACCGAGTTATCCAAAAGTTGCGGAGTCCAGTGTCAGGAAGCACGGCCTGGGCAAGTTTGTCTGAGCGAAATCCACTCAGACACGAAAAGCCGGATAAACTCCCAGGATTTTAACACAAAACTCCCAGGATTTTCAATTTTGGGAATCGCTATGTGATTTCTGGTAGTCGGTCGGAGTCTGGCCGTAACGGGCCTTGAAGCACTTGGAGAAATAGGAGGCGGTGGTGAAACCGGACTTGTACATTATCTCAGTGACGGTGTACCGGCCTTGCTTCAGAAGGGAGGCGGCGGACTGCAGACGGATGTCACGGATGAACTCGGTCGTGCTCAAGCCGGTGAGCTGCTTGATCTTACGGTAGATCTGCTTGGCTGGCCAGTGGGATTCTTCGCAAAGGGCGGCGGCGGAGAAGTCCGGATCGTCAAGGTGACGCTTGACGATGTCGGCGATCTCCCGCATAAACTTGGAATCAGGCGAGCCGGAATTGCCTGAAGAACCTGAAGCCGAAGACAAACCGCTCTCCTGACCGGAAACCAACCCCTGACCGGAACCGGCATCCTCTCCAGACCCCGGTCCGGCACCAGGCTCTGAATATTCAGAAACTCCATCAGCCTGGCTCCTGCCGCCGGAGGACTTCGAGCCGAAGATCACGCTGAGAGTCTCGCGGAATTCCTGCGCTCGGGTGACAGTGGAGTTGGCGATTGACTGCGCCTTCTCCTTCGCGGCCCGCTCGGCCTTCAGCTGAAGCATGACCTTGCGGAAATATATTCCGAAACCGATGACGCCTCCGAGAAGCAGAAGGTAGGCGATGTAGGCCCAGACGGTCGAGTACCACGGCCGTCTGATTCGGATTTCCAGCACCTTGGTCTCAGAATCAGGCTCGCCGGCAGCATCCAGATGGCAGACCTCGAATGAATAATGTCCAGGAGGAATATTCAGAAAGACAGCTCTCGTGTCGGAAGATCCGGCCTGCCACTCGTCGTGGAAACCGGCGAGACGGTAGGCGAAACGGCCGGCCGGAGCAGGGTATTTCATAGAAGAGAACGTCAGCGCGAATGAGTTCTGGTCCGGGCCGAGCGTGATGCGGGAAGCCAGGGCGATGTCGCCGTCGAGAATGACGCGGCCGGAATATTCCTTGCCCGGAGAGACGAGAACATTGTCAAGGTACAGGGCCGTGATGACTATCCTGTCGGGACGGGCCTCGACCGAGGCCGTGGACTTGGCCAGCGAATAGAAACCGTTCAGAGAGCCGGCATAGATGTGGCCGGAATTGTCGGCGGCTATGCTGAGCAGAGGATTCTCCAGCTTGCGGACAAGCCGCCACTGAGGGTCGTCAGGGTCGCAGCGCCAGATCTCGTTGTCATCGCAAAGCCAGAGAAGCCCATCGGAAAAGGTCAGCGACTGGGCGGACACTGTGGTGCCGCTTATCGGACGGAGTTCCTGACCGTCAAGGACATACACCCCGGCCTCGGTTCCGACCCAGAGGCGGATGCCGTCTGAAGCGAGCGACAATGTTCGCTTCCCGTCGGGGATGGCCAGAGCGGTGACGGAGAAATCCTTCTCGTCCACGATGTCGACTCCGTTGTCGGTGACCACGGCGAAACGGCCGGCGGAACCTTCATCGGAACTTTCACCGGAACCTCCACCTGAATAACCATCGGGACCTCCGTCTAAATCCCTATCGTAACCTCCGCCGAAACGGCAGAGTTTCAGCACGATGTCCCCGGAGAGACCGTCCCGCGAGCAGAGATGCCTGTCGCAGAGGACATCGCCTCCGGAGGCCGGGAAGCGGCTCTTCGAGGTTATGAAAAGCCCTCCGTCGTAAGTTCCTGTCCAGAGCCGCCCGGAGCCGTCCTCGGCCACGGCGTACATCCAGTCGGAAAGGTATTTTCCGGTCTGTTCGTGAATATTGTAGTGTACGACCCGGCCGGCGCTGATGCGGTCAAGGCCGCCGTCGGAGGCTGCCCAGACCGATTCCCCGTCGCCGTACAAGGCACGTACCTTATTGTGCGCCAACCTCTTGCCCAACGGGCCTTCATCCGACTTGTACACCATAGCGGAGCCTGTGCGGGAATATTCAAGAACCCCGTTCATTCCGGCGGCGAAGACGCTGCCGTCCTCCGCGCAGACGAGTGAAGTCACATCCAGACCGCCCGGAAGACCACAATCCTCGACACCCATGAAGTCATATTCATCATTCAGCCTCGTCAGCGCGGCGCCGTGGTCCGTCCCCACCCAAAGCCCGCCGTCCGCGTCAAGCATCGTCGTCCAGACCACATTGTCAGGGATGGAGCGGGAATTCCGGAGTTCGTGTCTGAATATGCTTGCGTGACCTTGTGGCGAGAGTACGAGGAGGCCGTTGTCCGTGCCTGCGGCCAGGCTTCCGTCCGGCAGATAGAGGAAATTCTTGACAGGGCCGCCGTTCCAGATGCATCGGGCAGGGCAGGTGGCCGATCCGTCACCGTAAGTAGTGGATACTGTTGACGATCCGGAAACGGCATCCGCCGGGAGGTCGATTACGAACAACCCCTTCTCCGAACCTATGAACAGAGAGGTAGAACCGGGATATTCATAAAACCCTTTGACAGGGACTATGGCAAGGACGAGGTTGCCGGAAGTGCCGCTATGTCCTTCAATCTGAAAGGATTCCGCCGCTCCGCCGGTGAGCCGCCAGATGCGGCCGTAACCGCCGAACCAGAGGGTGTCGCCCACCGCGCAGGCGCTGGCTATGTGCGCCGATGGGATAACCTCCATTGTCGTTCCGTCGGTCCGGCCTCGCCGGTAAAGGCCTTCGGTCGTGCCGATCCAGACATCGCCGCCAGAGAGAAGCGCCGACTTGACGTGCCTTGGGCCGATGACCGTGTCCTGGATGAAGCCGCCGGCATTGTCGTAGGTGCAGAAGCCCCTGTCGGTGCCGACATAAAGAGTCCCGCTGTCGTAGGACAGGACGTTGATGTGTTCGTTGCAGATGGAGTCAGGCGAGCCGTCCTCCCGGCCGAAACGCTGGCCACGGATGCCGTCATGGCGGAACAGTCCGGCATCGGTGCCGACCCAGACGAAGCCGAGGGAATCCTGTACGAGGGCATAGACCGGGAGGATCGGACGGTCATCGACCTGGATTCCGATGAAGCGGCCGGACACCATTCCCCCGTTTCCCGGCATCGCATCCGCACGTCCTGAAGGCACGTCCGACTGTCCGAATGCCGCACCTCCGCACAAAGAGACCGCCTCCTCTCCCGGGAACAACATTCCACCCCGCCCGGAGCCGGTCATCGGGATGGTGGCGGCGAGCGTGAGGACAAGGCAGACGGCCAGGAAGATTATGTGGTTCGTGCGTTGCATGGAGATTTTTTAACTCATCTTTCGCAAGCAGTTTTATGCATATTGCAAAATCACCTTATCACACGTTCGAAGGGCATCGCTCAAAAAAAATCAATCTACGTTACCCTTCCCCTAAATCCCCTTCCT
>CAVJKE010000220.1:0-3579 GCA_963649695.1 bacterium | reverse complement strand
CTCTATGAGGATGGTCGGGTGGACGAACATAGCCACGGGCGAGGTCAGAAGTCCGTTCGGCGACATCGACCCCGGAAAGTACAGGAAACTGGCGTTCGCAGGCATCCACTGCATCTCGGACGGCATATTCAAGGTTTTTGACGAGGATGGCTGGGGCGACCGCTTCTCCATCACTGATTTTTACATCAAGGAATGCGGACGCCATCTGATCCGTGGGGTCGTGCCGCCTGATTTCCATCTGATGGATGTCGGCAAGGTGGAGACTCTTGCCGCAGCGGAAAACTTTCTAAAGAATATTCATTAACGATTATATTCATTAACAATTATATTCATTTATCATTATGGCAAAAGGTAAATTTTGGTCCGAATTCAAGGAATTCGCGATGAAAGGCAACGTCATCGACATGGCGGTCGGCGTTGTGATCGGCGCAGCTTTCGGCAAGATCGTGACTTCGCTGGTGAATGACATCATCATGCCTTGCGTGGGCGTGCTTATCGGAGGTTTCGATTTCACGAGCCTCAAGATAGTCCTCCACAAGGCGGTCATGGACGGCGCCGAGATCGTCAAGCCGGAGGTCTCTCTCAACTATGGCAATTTCATCCAGGAGACGGTGAACTTCCTGATCATCGCGTTCAGTATCTTCCTCGCCATCAAGGGTATGGCCAAGCTTAAGAACCTGAAGAAGGAAGAGGAAGCCCCGGCTCCGGCTGAACCGGCGGCTCCGGCCCCGAAGCCTGACGATGTCGTCCTCCTCGAGGAGATCCGCGACCTTCTGAAGAACCAGAACAAGTAGAAACCTTTCTACGAATATGCGAATGTGGCCGGCAGTCTGTCTGACTTGCCGGCCACATTGCTGTTATCGCAGGGATGTCGGATGCGTTATTTCACGCGTGCCGTGACATCCTTCTTTTCGGCTATGACATTCTTGTCCTGGAGGTACTGTGAACTGTACTTGCCACGAGGAATGTCTCTGAAAATAAAGTAGTTCGCCTTACGGGCGGCCACGATGTGGTCGGTTGTCGCCGTGTTGATAGCCGACAACGCAAGGTCGAACAGCGTGGACAGAGTTGAATTGCCTCCTGAATTCTGCTGAAGGTCGAGGGTCAGGTCGCAGCTTCTGTCGAACAGGATCTCTCCTGTCGCGGCGGCCTTGATTATGTAGCGGATCTTCGTCTTGATGCCGAATCCTTTCTTGGTCCATTCGTCGATCTGTGAAAAGACGACGGCGTCGGCCCCGAAATAGTCACGGAAAGCCGTCAGAGGCTTGTCGATGAAGAGTTCGGCGTCATAGGCGCTTTCCGCCTTCAGCACGTCCATGGCGAGCAGCGGCGAGATCACATAGTAGCCGGCTTCGGCGATAGGCCTCATTATGGAAGTGTAAAGAAGGTCTTTCGCTTCCACGTTCGAGGTGTTGTTGATAGGAGGCATCACAAGAATCGTCGCAGGCATATTGTTGTACATCGATGCGTATTGCGACTCTCTTGTCACCTGGTTCGCGGTTCCGCAGGAGCAGACGGCCGCTGCGAGAAGAATGAGTGGAATCAGCTTTCTCATATTACTTCACAAGTTTTTTGATCAACGGTTCAATGAATTTCGCGGATTCCGGATAGAGTTCTATCTCTTTCTGCAGCATTTCTTTACCTCTCTCCGTGAACAGGGTGGCGTAGTCCTCCGATCCGAAAAGTTTCTTCTGCGCCGCCGTCGCGTTGTTCAGGAAAGCGGTGGCTGTCTCCGGCTGGAGAAGCAGGTAACCATATTCAGCGCAGATGCCTGGAGGCGGCACCTGCCTTGCCCCACCGGGGTGGCTGACCATCCCTTCGTAGACCGCGACAAGGTTGCAGATGCTTTTCGGAGTCTGCTTGTCGTAGGACTGGTAGGCAAGGTTCTCATAGGCGGTCGTCCCATTCTGAGCTCCGCCCCAGTAGTAGAGGGAACTCGGGGTTGTGACTCCGCAGGATGAGAGGATGACCGCAGCTGCCGCGGCGACGATCAGTTTCCTCATAACTCGATGACTTTATGCTCCTGGGCGGAAATGTACACCTGCTTGTCGCAGACTTTCTTTCCGTTCATATTGACAATGACGTTGTGCTTGCCGGGAGTCAGGAATATGGTGTTCTCGGCGGTCTTCTTGATCTTCCTGTCTTTCATCCAGGTCTTTGTCTTGACCGTGTAGAGGTCGTAGGAATCGTTGTCGACAGTCACTGTGACAGGAGTCTTCGCCTCGCTGGTGAAGGAAATCATACCTTCGTCAGCCTTGCCGGAAGTGATTGAATATGACCCTACTCCGCAGCTGCAGAGCGTCAGGATGCCAATAAGAGTAAAGATAATTTTTTTCATATTCGTTAACTCTATTTGTCTGAAATGTAGTAGTTCGAGAGATTCTCGGCGTCAAGGGCCTCTCCGCTGTAGGTGCAGAAGGAGATCTCTGATTCAGGAGTGTCGCCGTAGGAGGTCTGGACCGTCACGGTGCCGAGTTTCTGCCCCGGAAGTTCGATGTTGAGGCCGGTCTGAGGATTCTTCACGGTCTTACCCTTCTTGTAGACATTGAAGGTGTCGCCGGTGGCAAGACCCTGGGAGGCACCGCCGGAGATGACGTAGGAACCGTCTTCGATGGAAAGGATGTAGGACCTCCAAGGTTTGTCCATACACTTGTTGATGATGTTCTCGACAAGCTGGCTCAAGGCTGCTGAGATGGCTTTGTCGCTGAGGGTCGCGTCAAAACCGGCAGTTCCTCCGACTCCCATCGTCTGCTTGCTGGTGGTCTCGGCATAGCCCTTCGCCTCGTCCGAGTAGATGATCAGGCCCGTGGCCGCTTCGACAAGACGGATGCTTACTCCGGCTTCTACGGTCTGGGTCTTCGTGGAGGAGAACACTTTCTGCTGTCCTTCGGCTTTGCGGCCGAATTCAGTGATGGAACCGAGGATGATGTAGTCGGCTCCGATCTTGTTCATTCCCTCTCCTGCTTCGGCCACCAGCACGTCGAGGTCGTCCCTTTCGAGCAGGATGAACTTTTCACTGGCGGCGAGTTTTGAAGAAAGAATGTCGAGGGCCTGCTTGCGCATAGGGTCGTTCTCCTTGTCGTAGAACAGTCCCTTCGCATACTGCGTTTCATTGGAGAAACGGCCGATGGCGACCTTTCTCTTGATGGTCTTGTCCTGTGCGGATGACAGCACCGGGGCCGCCATCATCAATGCGGCGCACAGAAGGATGGAAAATTTGGTAAAAGCCTTCATGGATGTATTGTTAGAAGTTATACTTGTTCTTTTCTGGTGGAGCGCGGATGTCCGCCGCTCCCGTTTTGCTTGTTTATGTTTGAATATCCTTGCAAAGATATGGATTTTATCTCTATTTGAAAGGATTATCGGCGATTTTTAAGAGTCGGACAGATTTGCCGCCGCGGCATCCGAAGAAAGTCTGCCCGGAAACGGGAATATCACGGGAATATCAGGTGATAAATTTGCTTATCAATCTGTTTTTGCTATATTTGTAAAATTGTAAGACTAACTATTCCATATTCAAAAATATGAAAACCATAACCAAATTTTCCCTGATCCTCTCGGCGGTGGCGGCCATCGTGG
>CAVJKE010000219.1:0-3638 GCA_963649695.1 bacterium | reverse complement strand
GATGCATCCTAAGTCCGACACAGATTTGCCCGGAAAACCGTTCTGATGATTTACAGGTGCAAATCTGTTCCGTCCGTTTTGGTCACATCCCGGCTGCGCGATACCGCAGGACATATTCTGCGGTTTCCCGAAAAACAGAATTGCACTGAAAGCCGTTCCGGTTGTTTCTGCTTGCAAATCTGTCAGCTGACTCCCGGCCGAACCGCTGGCCGTGGCAGATAACCATTTGATAATGAGGTAAATGAGCATATGTCTGGTCGTGATTTCGGTACCAGATCATCTTTGTTTTCGCTGACTGCCAATTAGTTATCCGCCACGGCTGCACGAAATTTTCTCCGCTACTGAGGAAATCACCCCTCTAACCTTGCGCAACGATATGGTTATTATCCCCCATATTCGCTCATGTCATACACTCAACTCATTATGATCGCGTCGATATCTCCTCGAAACGCTCCCGTCACGCTCATCAACCCGTGTGACGGAAGCGAATATGCCTGAATATGATTCCGTCACTGAGAATTGAAGGAGCTAAAAGGGGAAACGGACGGAGGTGAAGGACTGGCCCCGCAAGGCTTGGGCAAAATTGTGGACAATCATTTCCGTGGCAAACAAAAAAGAGAACGGCCGGAAGCCGTTCTCTTTCAGATTCGTTGTCTGCAGGGATTACATCCTCTGGCCGTAGGAGCGGTCGGTGGTGTTGACCGTGATCTTGTCACCCTGGTTGATGAAGAGCGGAACCATGATCTTGGCGCCGGTCTCGAGCGTGCACTCCTTGAGGGCGCTGGTCGAGGCTGTGTTGCCCTTCACCGCCGGCTCCGTGTAGGTCACCTCAAGAGTGACATAGGTAGGGAGCTCGCAGGTGAGGCACTTCTCCTCAGGCTCTACCACGAACATCATCTCGACGTGCTGTCCCTCTTTCATAAGGTCTGAGTTCTCAACCACGTCGTGAGGCAGATGGATCTGCTCGTAAGTCTCCTCGTGCATGAAGTTGAAGCCGTCCTCGTCAGAGTAGAGGAACTGGTAAGGACGCCTTTCCACGTTGATGACATCGATCTTCATACCTGCGGTGAAGGTGTTCTCAAGGATACGACCGTTCTCGAGGTTACGAAGCTTGGTCTTTACGAAAGCCGGGCCTTTTCCTGGCTTGACGTGCTGGAAATACACTACCTGGCAAGGCTTGCCGTTGTAGCTGATATAAAGGCCGTTCTTAAAATCTGCTGTTGTTGCCATAAAATATGATATAATGTTAAATTCAAAAGATTGAAAAGATTGTGGCGCAATCAATTCGCCCGCAAAGTTAACTATTTGCGGTTTTACTTGCAAAAAATTCTTTCGGTCTCAGAATCCTTCAATGGCCCCGGCCACGTCCTCAAGCAGCCAGCCCGGAGTCGAAGTGGCGCCGCAGACCCCCACTGAATCCCCGTCCCTGAACCATTCCGGGTCGATCTCCCTGACTTCGGAGATGTGGTAGGTCCTCTTGTTGAATTTCCTGCAAAGTTCGCAGAGAACCTTGCCGTTGGAGCTGGAAACGCCTGACACAAAGACGATGACATCGTGTTCCTTGGCGAAGCCGGACAGCTCCTTGTGTCTCGACGCCACCTGCGAGCAGATGGTGTCGTGGATCTCCAGCCCTGCCATTGTGCGGAGGGAAAGCTCCTGGCAGACGCTGGCATATTCAACAGGGCTTTTGGTTGTCTGGGAGAAGATCTCCAGGGGACGGTCGGTCTTGATGGCCCCGTCCTCAAGCGCCGCGAGCAGCATCCCCATGTCCTCGATGACGATGGCGTCGCCTCCGACCTGCCCGAGCAGCCCAAGCACCTCCGCGTGGCCGATTTTTCCGAATATGATTATATCGCCTCCGGCCGGCTTCACCCTGCCGTAGGCCTCCCTGATGCTCTTCTGCAGCCTCAGCACCACGGGACAGGTGCAGTCGATCACCGTCAGACCGAGACTCTGGGCCAATGAATATGTCTGCGGGGGTTCTCCGTGCGCCCTGATGAGCAGAGTCTCCGAGGAAGGTGACGGGATCGTGGCGAGGGCGTTCTTGTCGATAGTGACGAGTCCTTTTCCGCTGAGTCTCTGGAGTTCTGCCTCGTTGTGCACGATGTCTCCGAGCGAGTAGAGCCGCTCTCCGGGATGGTCTTTCAGGAAACTCTCGGCCCGCCCGATGGCCCGGATGACTCCTCCGCAGAAGCCGGAATGCTCTTCTATCTGGACTTTCAGGTTCATTCTCCCTGTCTATTCAAGAATCCCGAACCGTCCCTGTACAAGCCCCTGGAACCACACTGTCTCCTCGTGCAGGGTCATCTCCGAGTTGTCAAGCACATAGGCGTCGGCGGCCCTGGAAAGGGGAGAGGTCTCGCGGTGCGAGTCGATGTAGTCCCTCTCCTTGAGATTCCGCAGGACTTCCTCCAGCTGAGGGTTCTGCCCTTTGGCCTTCATCTCATCGTAGCGCCTTCGGGCTCTGACCTCATCGCTCGCCACCATGAAGATCTTGATCTCGGCCTTAGGGAAGACGGTCGTGCCGATGTCCCTGCCGTCCATCACTATCCGTTTCCTCAGCCCGAAAGCGTGCAGACGCTCGTCGACATATTCCCTGACAAAAGGGATCGTCGAGATGGGGCTGACGTGGGAGGACACCTCGAGGGTGCGGATCTCCGGTTCGATGCAGCGGTCGCCGATGAAGGTGCCTTTCTCCGTCTCGGTTGAGCGGAAATCGAGTTCCAGCGCCGGCAGGGCGGCTTTCAGGCCGGCCTCGTCGATGCTTCCGTCGGCGGCGATCAGGCCCTTCTCAAGAGCGAAAAGGGTGACTCCGCGGTAGAGAGCCCCCGAGTCGAGGTATAGGAACGAGAAACGCTCCGCTATCAGTTTGGCGAAGGTGCTTTTGCCTGTGGATGAGTAGCCGTCTATGGCGATGATGATGTCAGGTATGTTCATAAAGACAAAATTATTAAATTTTCGTTAAACAAGGAATTTTGTCCGATATTTGTATTCACATAAAGTTTTTTAACGTAAGGATTTTGAGATGAAGATACTTGTAGTCGATGATGAAAGAGCCATCAGGAATTCGCTGAAGGAGATCCTTTGCGACGAGGGTTACGATGTGGATGTGGCCGAGGACGGCGCCGCTGCTCTCGCCCTGGTGGACAAGGAAAAGTACAATGTGATTTTCTGCGACATCAAGATGCCCGGAATGGACGGTACCGAGGTGCTTGACAAGATGCTCGCCGAGGGGATCGATTCGGCGATTGTGATGATCTCCGGCCACGCCGACATAGAAACTGCCGTGGAGTGCATCAAGAAAGGCGCTTTCGACTTCATCCAGAAGCCTCTGGACCTGAACAGGATACTGATCACCATCAAGAACGCTTCCGAGAAGGCCACCATAGTCTCGGAGAACCGCAGCCTCAAGAAAAAGGTCTACGGCAAGAAGATGGTGGGGGAGTCCGAGGCCATCCAGCACGTCCGCGACATCATAGCCAAGGTCGCCCCGACCGACGCGCGGGTCCTGGTCGTAGGACCTAACGGTTCGGGAAAGGAACTGGTGGCAAGAAGCCTCCACGAGCAAAGCACCCGCAGCTCGATGCCTTACATCGAGGTCAACTGCGCCGCCATCCCTTCGGAACTGATTGAAAGCG
>CAVJKE010000218.1:0-3654 GCA_963649695.1 bacterium | reverse complement strand
CGCCCCGACCTTCGGAGCTGACGACAAGAAAGTGGCTGCCAACTTCGGCGTGCCGGGAATGATGGTCATCGACAAGGACGGCAAGCGTCAAGCGCAGGTGGACCACGACGGACGCTTCTATCCGATGGAAGACCTTGATCCTGAATATGTCAGCACACACGTCGACCCTTCTTACAGGGAATATGCTGGCCGCTATGTGAAGAACGCTTTCGACGATTCGCTTCCGGCCGACGCTCCGACCCTTGATGTCGACCTTTGCATGATGATGAAGATGGACGGCCGCGCGTTCAAGATCCAGAAGCACACGCACAGCTATCCTCACAGCTGGAGGACCGACAAGCCAGTCCTTTACTATCCGCTCGACGCCTGGTTCATCAAGACCACGGCCGTCAAGGACCAGATGGTGGCTCTGAACAAGACGATCACCTGGAAGCCGGAATCCACGGGTACGGGCCGGTTCGGCCAGTGGCTGGAGAACATCCAGGACTGGAATCTGAGCCGCAGCCGTTTCTGGGGCACTCCGCTCCCTGTCTGGCGTACCGAGGACGGCAAGGAGGAAATCTGCATCGGCTCCGTCAAGCAGTTATATTCAGAGATCGAGAAGGCTGTCGCCGCAGGCGTGATGGCTTCCAATCCGTTCAAGGACAAGGACTTCGACCCTGAGGACATGAGCAAGGAGAACTACGACAGGATCGACCTCCACAGGCCGTATGTCGACAACATATTCCTTGTCAGCCCTTCCGGGAAGAAGATGACCCGCGAGACGGACCTCATCGACGTGTGGTTCGACTCCGGCGCCATGCCTTATGCGCAGGAAGGTCTGCGCGGCCTTGACTCATCGAAGTTCGGCTGCACCGCCGACTTCATCGCCGAGGGAGTCGACCAGACCAGAGGCTGGTTCTACACACTGCACGCCATCCACACGATGATCAGCGGCACTCCTGCCTTCAAGACCGTGATTTCCAACGGTCTGGTACTGGACAAGAACGGCAACAAGATGAGCAAGCGACTTGGCAACGCCGTGGATCCGTTCGCTGAACTGGACAAGTACGGCGCTGACGCTCTCCGCTGGTACATGCTGACCAACGCCCAGCCGTGGGACAATCTTAAGTTCGACGAGTCCGGCGTGGACGAGGTCCGCAGAAAATTCTTCGGAACACTTTACAACACATATTCATTCTTCGCCCTCTACGCCAATGTGGACGGGTTCGACCCGAAGGCGGAGAAGGTGGAATATTCAAAGAGGCCTGAGATCGACCGCTGGATCATCTCGCTGCTCAACACCCTGAAGAAGAGGGTCGAGGCGGCCTATGAGGACTTCGATGTCACCACGGCTGGCAGGCTCATCCAGGATTTCGTCTGCGATGACCTGAGCAACTGGTACGTCCGCCTCAACAGGAAACGTTTCTGGGGAGGCAGAATGGACGAGGATAAGCTGGCCGCCTATCAGACTCTGTATGAGGTGCTTGTGGATGTGGCTGTTCTTTCCGCCCCGATCGCTCCGTTCTATATGGACCGTCTCTATCTCGACCTCGTGCCGGACGGAAGCGAGTCCGTGCATTATGTGATGATGCCTGCCTGCGACGAGTCTGTCATCGACTCCGACCTTGAGGAGAGGATGGAACTGGCCCAGAAGGCTACCTCGATGGTGCTTGCGCTCCGCCGCAAGGTCTCCATCAAGGTTCGCCAGCCGCTTCAGAAACTCATCATCCCTGTGATCTCGGCGAAGGTCAAGGAGCAGCTCGAGCAGGTCAAGTCCATCATCCTGGGCGAGGTGAATGTCAAAGAGGCCGAGTTCATCTCCGACACCACCGGAATCATCACCAAGAAGATCAAGCCTAACTTCAAGACTCTCGGCAAGGTCTACGGCAAGCAGATGAAGGAGATCGCCGGGGCGTTCGCCGGCTTTGACCAGGCGACGATCGGCGCCATCCAGATGGCCGAGGCTGAGGGCCTTGCATATTCAGTGCAGCTCCCTTCGGGCGCGGTTGAACTGAAGCCGGGCGACTATGAAATCTCTTCCGAGGACATGCCGGGCTGGCTTGTCGCTTCCGAGGGGCAGCTCACCATCGCTCTTGACATCCAGATCTCCGATGACCTGAAGAAGGAGGGCGTGGCCAGGGAACTGATCAACAGGATCCAGAACCTGAGGAAGGACAGCGGTTTCGAGGTCACCGACAAAATCGGAGTCGAGATATTCGCTGAAGGTGCCGCCGCCGAGGAGATCTGCGCCTCGCTGTCGGTCCACAAGGACTACATCGCCGCGCAGACGCTGGCTCTGTCCATCTCGATGGTCGGTTCCGTCCCTGATGGCGCTGCCGATGTCGAGTGGGACGAGGGTTCGGTTAAAGTTAAGATAGCAAGATAGTTTTGACCTAAATAACAATTAAAATGTCAGAGGAAATCAAAGTAAACGAAGCTTCTTCGCAGCCGAAGAAGGTACGTTACAGTGATGAGGAACTTGAGGAGTTCAGGGTCATCATCAATGATATGCTTGATAAAGCGAGAAAAGAGTACAACACGCTCCGCCGTGTCGTGATGCATAACGGAAGCAATGACATCGAGGACACGACTCCGTCGTTCAAGACGGTGGAGGATGACGGAGCCTACCAGCTTTCCAAGGAAGAGGCTAGCCAGCTGGCGCAGAGGCAGTACAAGTTCATCCAGAACCTTGAGGCCGCGTTGGTGCGCATCGAGAACAAGACTTATGGAATATGCAGGGAGACAGGCAAGCTGATCCCTAAGGAAAGACTGCGTCTTGTCCCTCACGCCACTTTGACCGTCGAGGCCAAGGAGATGCTGGCTAAAAAAGGACAGAATAAGTAAAAGACTGAATTAGTGAAGGTTTCGAAAGGTTGCCGGCTTCTTTGCCTGGGAGTTGTACTTGTCGTCATTGACCAGATCATCAAGATCCTGGTCAAGACGAACATGCAGATAGGTGAGCATTTCAGCGTCATCGGCGATTGGTTCCAGATCTTCTTCATCGAGAATGAAGGGATGGCTTTCGGAATGAAGTTCGGAGGCGCTGTCGGCAAGTTCTGCCTGTCGTTCTTCCGTGTCGCTTTGTTCGGGTTCCTTTGCTGGTGGATCGCCTCCCTCGCCCGCAAGAGCGTCGGCGCTGACGGCCGGCAGGCTCTTATGGCTGACGGCAAGCCGCTGGTCCCCGACGGGGTGCTGGTCGGTCTGACCCTGATCACCGCAGGCGCTTTCGGCAACATCATCGACAGCCTTTTCTACGGAATAGCCTTCGGCTACGCCCCGCTGATGTTCGGGCGGGTGGTCGACATGTTCTACTTCCCGCTCATAGACACGGTCTGGCCGTCCTGGATGCCGTTTGTCGGAGGTGACAGGTTGCTGTTCTTCGCTCCGGTGTTCAATTTCGCCGACAGCTGTGTCACTGTCGGCGCGATCTACCTGATCATGTTCCAGAGCAGGTTCTTCACCCGCCCCGAAGAAGCCAAGGCCGAGCCGGAAGACGGCAAGGCCGGGAAGCGGGGTTGAGGAAGATTTTTGTCCCGGCTTCACTTTCCGTCAGTTTTTTTTGCGAGTCGGGAAAATTTGAGTAACTTTGCACTCCCTTGATCAAAGGGACAAAGTCTGGAGAGTTGGCCGAGTGGTTGATGGCGGCAGTCTTGAAAACTGTTGACCTTAACG
>CAVJKE010000217.1:0-3747 GCA_963649695.1 bacterium | reverse complement strand
CTTCAAGGGGATCGAGGCGATCATCATGTCGATGACCCCTGAGGAGAGGGACAATCCGGAGATCATCAACGGCAGCCGACGCAAGAGGATCGCCGACGGAAGCGGCACGAATGTGGCCGAGGTCAACAAGCTGTTGAAGCAGTTCGAGACCACCCGCAAGATGATGAAGAGCGCCGTGACCGGCAATCTGGCCCAGAGGCTGCGTGGGATGAGAAGATAAAAAGAGGCCGGATCTGAAGCCTGACGAATATGACAGAAGCCCGGGGCATCAACCCCGGGCTTTTAGTTTAATTACTTAATTTAAGTTTCGCAACCGCCAAACAGCTCATATCCCGTCACTTATGTGCGAAGCACATCACCTTCCCCGAGGGAAGGGATTCAGGGAGAGGGTAACTATTTCGTGCGGCCGACAAGGCGGTCGGCGAAGTCCACAAGAATGGCGGTGTCGCCGGCGCAATTGAGTCCGGAGACGCAGTCAAGCGCCTTCTGGGTCAGCTCGACGATGGCGGCCTTGGCGTCAGACGGAACATCAAGGTGGTCGTAGATGCCCTTGACCTTGGCGATCTTGGCCTCCGACTCCTCTTTGCCCACAGCCGGCTCAGCCATAGCGGCCAGAAGGCTTTCCCTGCCGGCGGCGTCAGCCTTCTCGAAAGCGCGGACGGTCAGCCAGCTCTTCTTCCCGTTGAGGATGTCTCCGCCGATCGGCTTGCCGAAAACCTTCACGTCACCGTAGGCGTCGAGGTAGTCGTCCGCCACCTGGAAAGCGAGGCCGAGGTTGTAGCCGTAGTCGTAGAGTCGGTCGCAGTCGGCTGCCGGAGCGCCGGCGATGAGAGCGCCCATCTTGGCGGCGCAGGCGATCAGCACGCTCGTCTTGAGACCGATCATATTCATATAATCCTCCATCGGGACGGTCTGCAGCCGCTCGAAGTCGAGGTCGTAACGCTGTCCCTCGCAGACCTGCGCGGCGGTGAGGGAAAAGAGCGACAGCACAGCTCCGAGAGACTCAGCAGGGGCCTTGGCGACACGGGCGTAGCTGTCGATGCACATCACATCGCCCGAAAGCACGGCGGTGTCGGAGTCCCATTTCTTCCAGACGGTGTCCACCCCCCTGCGCAGCGGCGACTTGTCCATGATGTCGTCGTGGATGAGGGTGAAACTGTGGAAGACCTCAAGACCCGCGGCGGGTTCAAGCACCTCCGGGGCGAGATTTTCCTTGTAGAGTGAATATGTTGTCAGACAGAGTGTCGGGCGGATCCGTTTTCCTCCGATCTCGATCATATACTTTAGCGGTTCGTAAAGCCCGGAAGGCTCCTGTGCGAAGCGGATTTCCTTGAAAAGAGTCTTCACCGCGGCGTCGATGTTTTCCTTGTTCAGCATCTGCGATTAAATCTGAATGTTATTTAGATTGTAAAGATAACCAATTTCCCGTGAATATCAACCCTCTGCATATTCAAAGAAATCAACATCGTCCCGGGCAATCGGCTATCGGTATATTCAAAGGAATTAGTATCTTTGCCCGTGGATATGAAAGGTGAAGCGACAGTTGTGAAGAACGCGGGAAGCCACTTCCTGCTTTCGAGGTTGCCGGAGTGGCAGCCGTTCCCGGCGGTGCTGAAAGGCAAAGTGCGGCTCAGCGGCAGCGAGGCGACCAATCCCGTGGCCGTCGGCGACAGGGTGACTTATGAATATTCAGAAGAGCCTTCGCTGACGCATCCGGCGGCGATAGTCGAGGTGCTGGACAGGAAGAACCACGTGATACGCCGCTCGACCAATCTGTCGAGGCAGTCGCACGTGATCGCCGCCAACCTTGACCAGGCCTTCATCGTGGTGACGCTCTTCTTTCCAGAAATCAAACTGCCGTTCCTGGACAGGCTTCTGCTGACCTGCGAGGTCTACGGCATCCCTGCGACCATCGTGCTGAACAAGGTCGACATATTCAGAAAAGAATTTCCGCAGGAACTGGAGGACTTCCACCGCATCTACCGCAGCGCCGGCTACCGGATCATCGAGACCTCCGCGCTGACCGGCGAGGGCATCGAGGAACTGCGGGAGGCCACAGGCACGAAGGAGGAAGGCAAGGTCTGCCTTTTCTCCGGAGAGTCCGGTGTCGGGAAATCGTCCATAATCAAGGCTTTGGATCCGTCGCTGAACCCGAAGGTCGGCGACATTTCCATCGCCCATCTCCAAGGCAAGCACACCACCTCCCTTTACGAGATGTACCCGCTAAGTTCGGGAGGCTTTATCATCGACTCGCCGGGGCTCAGGGGCTTCGGGCTGGTAGCTCTGGGAAAGGAGGAAATCGCACTCTACTTCCCGGAGATGCTGAAGGTCTCGAAGGACTGCCGCTTCTCCCCTTGCACGCACACGCACGAGCCCGGCTGCGCCGTGAAGGCGGCCGTGGAAAGCGGCCTCATCTCGCCGGAGCGCTACAGCTCCTATCTCGGGATGCTGGAGGACGACAAGAAATTCAGATAAAAACAAATCAGCCCAAGCTGGCGGAGGCCGAGCCGGAGCTGAAATGAAGTCGGTCGATGCTGGCTATTTCGCCGGGACGAACCTCTCTATGAAGTTGATGTCGTTGACGAGCGGGCCGGAAGTCGTCGGGCCAGGGCCCTTGACATAGAACATTCCGAAGACTCTGCTGCACAGAAGGTCAGCCTTGATCGACTTGCTGCCCGCGGCCACAGTCACACCGGCAAGGCCGAAACTGTCCTCACGGGTGCGGCCGGCGAAGGATATTCCGGTGCCGCCCATATTGGAGGCGCTCAGCGCCACAAGGTTGAGGCCAGGATACCGTTTGATTGTCTCGATGTCGATGCCGTACTCGGCGAAGGTCGCTTCCTTGTCCACTACATTGTATTTGCCTGTGGTCACATCCTCAGGAACGTCCAGTTTGAAGCTTATGACGACCGGGACAACAACGTTGAGGTCCTGGGACCAGCGGTCCGCGTGGCCGTATTTGTCGGTGACAGTGAGCGTGTTGGTGTAGGTTTCGTATTTCTTGTCCGAACCGCTCTCGAAGAGGGTTTTGAAAGGCTCCTGCGCGACATCAGGGAAGCCGGCGTACATCTCGTCGATGCTGGAATAGACCCCGCCGAAATCGGTTTTAATCTGGTTGCAGGCTATCTCGTCTGAGCCGTTGTAGAGCCGCACCTTCACATCGCTGATGTGTTTGCTGTAGTCATAGCGGATCGTCGCGCCGCTGGCCGCGTTCTTATAATTGCGGACTGACAAGTACCACTTGGAGCAGTTGATGGTGTCGTTGGTGACCACCACCGAGTCCTTCGTTGGTTTGAGCGAGCCTGCGTGGAGGCTTATAGACTGCGGCGACCAGGCGAAGATGGCGTCACCAGGGCGCGGAATCTGCGGCAGGCTGAATGTTCCCGTGGAGATGTAGGCCGTGTCACAGTTCTCATCCTCGAACCTGCAGACGAGGGCGAGGGTGGAACGGTCGATTATGTTCTTGGTATCCTGAGCCTTGACGATCACGATGTACTGTCCTTCGAGAGGTTTGTGGTCGAGGGAATCCGGCACGACGCTGCAGATGGAGTAGCTGTCGGTGTTCTGTACATACGGGATGGCTGCGGCGTCCGCTGACTTTGTCGCGATGCCGCAGTATTTCTGTTCGGCTTCGCTGTATTCGGCGTCATAAATCATAGACTGCACGCAGTCTATGCTGAGATTGCCTGTGGTAAGCCTGGCGGTGGAAGGGTTGACGCGGAGACGGATTGCTGCCGAGTCTCCGGC